>CAMAEX010000007.1:0-20894 GCA_945832065.1 uncultured Clostridia bacterium
TCCGTCAGCTTGACGGAGATCACCGCCGTCAGACCCTCGCGGCAGTCCTCGCCGGATACCTTATCGGCATCGGTTTTGATGATATTCACCTTCATACCGTAGGCATTCATCACACGGGTCAACGCAGTCTTAAAGCCCGTCTCGTGCATACCGCCCTCCGGCGTGTGGATGTTATTGGCAAAGGAGACGATCGTCTCATTGTAAGAATCGTTGTATTGCAGCGCGATCTCTGCCTCCGCGCCGTTTTTTGCGCCGGACATATAGACCACCTGCTCATGCAGGGGCGTTTTATGGCGGTTATGCCACCGGACGAATTCACGAATACCGCCCTCGAAGCACATGGCATCGCTCTTGCCGTCCTCCGTGCGCGCATCCGTTATGGAAATATGCAAACCGGCATTCAAAAACGCCTGTTCCCGCATTCTTGTATGCAGGATCTCATAATCATACTCGGTGGTGTCGAACATCTCCGGGTCGGGCTTAAAGGTAACGACGGTACCGTTTCTTTCGGTCTTACCGACGATCTGCATCTCCTGGGTGATATGTCCGCGGGAGAATTTCATCTGATAGATTTTGCCGTCCTTGTGTACCTCTGCAACCAGCCATTCGGACAGGGCATTGACGACGGACGCACCGACACCGTGCAGACCGCCGGAGACCTTATAACCGCCGCCGCCGAATTTACCGCCCGCATGAAGAACGGTAAAGACGACCTCGAGCGCCGGTTTTCCCGTCTGCGCCTGAATATCCACGGGAATGCCTCTGCCGTCATCGGTGACAGTGATGGTATTTCCCGGGTTAATCGTCACGGTGATGTGCTTGCAATAGCCGGCAAGCGCCTCGTCGATGGAGTTATCGACGATCTCATAGACAAGGTGATGCAGACCGCTCGACGAGGTTGAACCGATGTACATACCCGGTCGCTTGCGCACCGCCTCCAAACCCTCAAGCACCTGAATTTGCGAGGCATCATATTCCTGATCTACCGTTGTGCTGAATAATTCTTCGGACATATTTCTAAAACTCCTTACATAGCATAAACGCGCTTTTTCCGGTTACTTTATCTCATGGAATGGTTCTTCGGCGCGTTTTTCCAAAATCTGCGCGTTATACTGCGTCAGATAGACGCGGCGCAGACCGAATTCCTCGGTTAAAATATAGCTTTTCGGCAGCTTTCCCGACACATCGACGACCTCACCCATTTTTTCCGCCTCGGATAAAAATGCCCTTGTGTGTTTGGAAATACTTGTATTATCAAGGTCAAACACGCCGATCACGGCGCGGTCGCGGACGGAAAAATCCGCTCCGATGGAAATGTACATTTCAATGCTCCTATTTTACGCTGCCGTTCTCAATGCGCAAGACCTGCCCCAAGCTCGTCAGGCGGTCGGTCTCGCAGCAGGTGATAAACACCTGTCCGTTTTTGAGCTGATTCAGTACGAAATCCTGCCGCCCCATATCCAATTCGGACAGCACATCGTCCAAGAGCAAAATCGGCTCCTCTCCGCTGTCCCGTTTCAGCAGCTCCCGCTCGGCAAGCTTGATGGAAATCGTCGCCGTGCGCGTCTGCCCCTGCGAGGCAAACTGTGCGATCGGCAGACCGTTCAGCCTTGCCTCAAAATCATCCTTATGCGGACCGGACAGACATTGGCAGCTCTCCAGCTCCGCCCTCTCGTGTGACGCTTGATGCTCCAAAAGCAGCTCCCGCAGGCGTTCCACCGGCGCAAAGGGGTCGTCGATATTCGACACGGTATGATACTCGAGCGTCAGCGCTTCCGTACCGCCGGAGAACTCCCGATGGTACTCCGCTGCACATTCCGACAGCGCTTTGAGATACCGCGCCCGATAGGAGATCACCAGCGCGCCGACTTGTACCATACGGAGATTATATTCCGGCAGCACCTCCCGTAAGGAGGGACTGTCCCGCCAGTCCCGGAGAACTGCGCTCTTTTGCTCCAACAGCCGCTGATATTCCGTCAGCGCGGCGTCATAATTCGGGCGCAGTTGACATATCACATTATCGAGCAGCTTTCTTCTCGGCTGTGCGCCCTTTTTCAGCACCAGCAGATCCTCCGGGCAGAACAGAACGCTTGGAAGCACGCCGACGATCCCCGCCGCATTTTTCTGCTTCACACCGTTGAGGTAGAGCTGACGCGGACGGCGTCCGGAAAATAAGACGGCTCGGAGCGTCTGCACACGCTGCTGCGAAAACAGCTCCGCCGAAAGCTCGGCAAACTCCGCGTCAAAACGGATCAGCTCCTGCTCTCTGCGTGTGCGGAAGGCACGACCGGTCGAAAGATAGCCGATTGCCTCCAAAAGATTTGTCTTTCCGTTGGCGTTGCCGCCGACGAGCAGATTCACGCCCGGTACAAAGCAGACCTCCGTGTCGGCATAGTTGCGAAAATTCCGCAGACAGAGACGATCAATCTGCATGCTTGACCAAATAAGTCACGCCGTCAAAGCAGACCTTGTCGCCGTCCACAAGCTTTTTACCGCGCATGAGACAGGCTTCCCCGTTGACGGTAACCTCGCCGTTTTGGATAAAATTCTTCGCCATACCGCCCGAGGCAACGGCGTTTGCCAGCTTCAGAAAGCTTTCCAGCTTAATAAAATCCGTCGTGATCCCGACAGGAACGACCTCAGCGGACACCCGCCGAACGCGTATTTTCATAAGTTTTCTCCTTGTTTGGAACTTTTTTGGGCTAAGGACTAAGGACTAAGAGTGAATGGCTGAGGTGTGCTCCGCACGGATTCCAAACGCGGGCGGCACGCCGAGTCGTCGTGCCCTATGCTCCACCTATGAAGCTAATTTATAAAGTTTTAGCTTTAACAGCATAGTAGGGGCGGATACCATCCGCCCGGTGCAGGCAGCTTCGTATTTCTGTAAATCGACAAGCGATACACAACTTAAAATAACCATTCACGATTCACTGCTTTAATGCAGTCTCACCGGCAGGACCATGTAAGCAAAGTCCTTTTTGTCATCGACCGGGGTGAAAACGATGGGGCTTAAACCGTTTTGCAGCTCCAAGGTGACCTCCTCGGTGGGCACTGCCTTTAAGGCGTCCAGCAGATAGCGGCAGTTAAAGCCGATTTCCAGCTCGTTGCCGTTGCCCGCAATATCGCAGGTATCATGCGCCGAGCCGATGGTATTGGCGGTGCGGAAATCCGCCATATTGTCGCCGAAAACGCAGCGCACGGGGCTTTTGATCTTTTCGGACACAATCAGGCTCACGCGCTCAATGGACGAGGTCAGCGCCGCGACATTCGCGACCAGCTTGATCGGACTGTTCACCGGCACAACGCGCCGCCAGTCGATGAATTCACCCTCCAAGATACGGCAGACAAGGGTCGCATCGCCGATCTCGAACAGAATATGCTTCTCGCCTAAAGTAAAAACAACCTCTTCGTCGGTGTCGCCGAGAATCTTTTCCACCTCGCGCAGACCGGTTGCCGGCACGACAAATTTCAGTTCTCTGCCGATGGAGCCTTCACTGTGCCAGGTTCTTCTGGCAAGGCGGAAGTTATCCACCGCAACCATCGTGACGGAGTCGTCCCGCACCTCAAGCAGACAGCCGGTGTGGATCGGACGCGCCTGATTTTCGGAAACGGAAAAAATCGTCCCGCCGATCATCTCCCGCAGCGCAGACTGAGGAATAGAAATTCCCTTTTCGGAGTTGACATCCGGAAGTTCGGGATATTCCTCCGCCTCCATCGCGGTAATGCGGAAGGAGGAGGCGCCGCCACGAATGGAGACCTGCAATTTCTCATCTACCTCGATGGAGACCTCCTCATCCGGCAGCTTGCGCACGATGTCAAAAAATAGACGTGTAGGCATGACGCATATTCCCGCCTCGGTTACTGCCGCGCCGACCTTTACGGTAATGCCGGTTTCGAGGTTGAAGCCGGTGAGCTGGATCCCGACGCCGGCGCGAAGGAGGATGCCTTCGAGACAGGGGATCGTGCTTTTTGCGGAGACGGTTCTCGACGCAACGGAGATCGCGGAGACGAGCAGCGCTTTTTCACAGGTAAATTTCATTTTTTGCAGCCTCGCTTTCTTTCTCTCTTTTGTAGAAAGAATAGGTTTTATTTTTTAGTAGTAAACAGTAGTAGTCGTTAACTTTGTGCAAAACCTCTGTGAAAGCCCTGATTGCAAGGCTTTGCAATGCACAGACAAATGTGTGGGAATAAAATAGTTATTGACAGCTTTCGTGCGAAAAAAACAAAGCGCGGAATTACACAGGAAAACTTTTGCAGAATGCACAGGACTTGTGGACAGCTTTTGCGACAAAATACTACAGGCGGGCATTGATGTTGGCGGTGATGTCGCGGATATTATCCTGCAAACCGTTGGAGGAATTGCCGAGATCCTTTTCCACACGGCGAAGCGCATAAATGACCGTGGTATGATTGACCCCGAATACATTGGCGATATCGGGATAGGATAGATTCGTCAGCTTGCGGATCAGATACATGGCGACATGACGCGCTTCCGAGGTGTTTTTTGTCTTGTTTCTGCTGCGCAGGACGCTTTCTTCAATGGAATAAAAGCGGCAGACCTCGCTGATAATAAGGTCGGGCGTGGGAATTTCCTGTGATTTTCCCTTATACATGTCCTTAATGGCGCGCGATACGTTTTCAATATTGATTTTCCAGCCGCCGAGGTCATGATACGCCTTGATTTTTTTCACCGTGCCCTCGATTTGGCGGACATTGTTTGTGATATTCTCCGCGAGATAGTCGCATACATCGTCCGGCAGCTCCAGACCGTAGGAGAGGGCTTTATTTTTGATGATCGCGTAACGCGTCTCGTAATCGGGCGGCTGAATATCCACGATCAGACCCCATTCAAAACGGGTGCGCAGGCGCTCCTCCAAACGGAGCATATCGCTGGGCACACGGTCGGAGGTGAGGACGATCTGCCGCTTGTTTTCATAGAGGGTATTGAAGGTGTGAAAAAATTCCTCCTGCGTCGCGTCCTTACCGGCAATAAATTGAATGTCGTCCATCAAAAACAGATCGGCATTGCGGTATTTATCGCGGAACTCGAAGTTTTTACCGGAGCGCACGGCCTCGATAAATTCATTGGTAAATTGCTCTCCGCGCAGGTATACGATGTTGTATTCCGGGTGCTTCTGCTGGATACGGTTTGCAATGGCATAGAGCAGATGCGTCTTGCCCAAACCGGACTGCCCGTAGAGGAACAGCGGATTATAGACCGTGGTGCGCTCCTCCGCGACCGCCTCTGCGGCGGAAAAGGCGTGTTGGTTGGAGGAGCCGACAACAAAGGTGTCAAAGGTAAACTGGGAATTAAACTCCGCAAAATTGCGTCTGCGCTGATTGCCGGAATACTGCGGATATTCGTCCTCGTCCAAAACGACAAGCTCGATCTCCGTCTGGAACCGGTCGCGCATGGCGTCCTTTATCAGCTCAGAATAGCGGCTCAGAATGACATCCTTGCGGAAGGGGGACGGAGAATAAATGACAAGCTTCTCCCTATTCAGCTCAACGATCTCCGCGTCGTCAAAAAACGAAGCGACCGCCATGGAGGGAGAATGCTGCTCCAAATAGGACAAGACGCGTGACCATACATAGGCATTCGAATACATAGTCGACTCCTTTCCATTCTATTTTAATCTATAGAATTATACCATAATGCAGCGAAAAAAGCAAGGGTCATACATTATTATAATATTTCCCAAAATAATAATTTGAAAAGAAGGAAAAAACAAACCCGACGGCAGACGCGATTTTCGCGTTTGCAGCGGGTTTCATTTTTTGACAAGCCAAATCCGCATGGATTTGTCAAAGTGCTTTTCGCTGGTTTGAGCCATATTACTCACACGGCGATTCTTTGCGGAGAAAACGCCGAAAAAACAGCGGGAGGAACCATGCATGAAATGGAAAAGAAAGGGCGCGCTTGCAGTATTATTGACGCTTCTGCTGTCAATATGCGTCTCTGCCGCGCCGAAAACAGTCATTCCCGGCGGGAATACCATCGGACTGCAGCTGTATACGGACGGCGTTGCGGTGGTCGAGCTGTCTGAGAGCGTCCCTGCGCGCGCAGGCTTAAAGTGCGGTGACGTCATTCGTGAAATCAACGGCATACAGATCAAAAGCACGCAGGAGGTCAAACAGGCGGTCGCAAACGCGAACGGCGCACCGCTGAAACTCACTGTTTCACGCGGCGACACGCAAAAAACCGTCACCGTGTCACCGTCACAGACGGAAGACGGCTGGAGACTCGGCATTTATGTCCGCGATACCGTGAGCGGTATCGGCACGGTGACATATTATGATACGGAAACAGAGACCTTCGGCGCACTCGGACACGGGGTAAATGATAACGGGGCGCTCCTTCCTATTCAGAGCGGCAGAGTGCTGTCCTCCTCAATCGCCTCCGTCATTCGCGGCGAGGAGGGTGAACCGGGTGCATTACAGGGTGTCGTCAATGGGCGCGGCATTAAGGGCGACATTGAAAAAAATACGCCGCAGGGTGTTTTTGGCACGATGCAGGCAATCGGCGGGGAACCGATCCAAATCGCGCAAAATAAGGAAATTCATACGGGATATGCCAAGATTCGCTCCAATGTGCGCGGTACGCAGGTAGAGGAGTATGACATCCGCATTACCGCCCTGTCGCCCGACGACCCGCAGGACAGAAATATCCACCTCGAAGTAACCGATCCCGATCTCCTCGCGGCAACCGGCGGCATCGTCCAAGGCATGTCCGGCAGTCCAATCATACAAGACGGAAAGCTCATCGGCGCCGTGACCCATGTTCTGATCAACGACCCAACGCAGGGCTACGGCATCTTCATCGAGAATATGCTCAATGCGGCGGCATAACTTTTGGGGCTGTTAAAAAGCCTCTGCACAGTCATTGTCATGAACCCCCTGTAGGGCGGGGACATGTCCCCGCCCTACAATGGCTGTTTCGTTTATTGTGGTGCGTATTTTGCATGTGGATTGCGAGGAACGAGCGTTACGGATGCGGCATACCCCCTGCGCAGCCGTTCGCGACGAAGGAGCGCTACGGATGCGGCGTGCCCCCTGCGCAGCCGTTCGCGACGAAGGAGCGTTACGGATGCGGCGTGCCCCTTGCGGGTATTGCGGGTATTGCGGGTGTAATCTGTTTTCCCCTATTTCAAAAAATCCACGCAAAAGGCAGAATTGTTGCCTTTTGCGTGGATTTTTTTATTGACTGTTTGTGTTTTTCAAAACCAACTTATTCTCCGGTATCTTCCGGGATTTCCTCGCTGGATTCCGTGGGAGGCTCGGTACTTGGTTCTGTGGAAGGCTCAGTGCCGGGCTCAGTCGAAGGTTCTGTGGAAGGCTCAGTCGAAGGTTCTGTGGAAGGTTCTGTGGAAGGCTCGGTACTTGGTTCGGTCTCATCCTCCGTGACGATATGGGCGATCTCGCGGTCACGGCGGTCGTACTTGGAGTAGCAGACAACTTCTTTCGAGATCAGATTGCCGTCCATGTCGTATTTGTACATATAGGTCGTCACATTCGCGCCGTCATAGGCAGTCTGGATGACATCGCCTTCCTTGTAATCCTTGTACTGGTCGTAGTTCGGCATATCGGGCGAAATATCAATGATTTTCTCCTCGGAGTTGAACCATGCGGTGATCTCATAGTCGAGCTTGACGGTGTAATCCTTCGTCTCCGTACCGATAAAACGAATGTGTACATAGCCATCGGAGACGGAGGCATCAATGCGGATGGGATGCGTTGTATTATTGCGGAACTGATAGTCAAGGCTTCCCCAATAGATCGTCGCGTCCATGCCGTAGGGAATGTAAGACGGGAGGAATTGGTGTTCGGCGCGCTCGATGACCTCCAGATCCGCCTTCAGTGTGCACCAGAAAATCGTGGAAGCGACCTGACAGACGCCGCCGCCGAGCTGATTTTCCGTTTTGCCGCCGACATACACGGCAGCTGCTCCGTAGCCCTTTTCCGCCGTGCGTTCGCCGACAATCTTGTTAAAGGAGAAAATCTCACCGGGTTTAAGAATCGTGCCGTCAATTGCCTCACACGCCAGCTCAAGGTTATGTGTACGGGTCGGATTCCAAACATGGGGACTGTCATAAGAGGAAAGCACGTCACAGAACAGCTCATTTTGCAACGATTCGCGGGTAAACTGCGGTGTCAGCTCCTGTAAGGTCAGAGTCACGGTATCGCCGGGCTTTGCGGAGGAAAAGGCGGTCACAGCGTCTGCCATCGTGAAGCCATAACCGTCTTTGCCGTCGGTGATCTCATAGGTATCCTCGTCGCAAACGGCGTTGACCGGTGCAGTGCATTTGTAATCCTTGTAGAGCTGATCCAGATCCACAGGCTCCGGGATCGTCTCATCGTAGACATATTGAAGATCATAGCAGCCGGTCATATAAGCCTCAATGATCTCTTCATAGAGTGCGTCGATGTCGATATTGCGCGTTAAGGTTCCGATGGTAATCTCAATGGCATCCACGGTCTTGGGATTGCCGTCTGCGTCCGTCACAGTGGTCGTGGTGTCCCTGATCTGTGTTTCCGTGCCGTCACATACGGTATCCTCCAGCGTGCTTTCCAGAACATCGCGGATATAAGTGTCATTGACATTCAGATACTTTGAAACGTCAATGTCCACCCGCTCAGCATTGCTCTTTGCGCTGATTTCTCTGCCGTAGCGGTAAGCCTCCTCCACGGCGGCATCGGTGTCCAGCGTGATCTCTACATAAGAGGCAGGCAGACAGATTATTTTGTCCAGCAGATAGGGCTCACCGTTTTCATCAAGCGGAGCGTCGGCATCAGTCTCACGCGGCTCCTCCAGGGGAATGGTGACGGGAGTCTGTGGATTTTCCACGGGGTTGCCGTAAATATCGGTGACGATCTCCTTTGATGGATCATAGGTCGTTGTATAGAGGGGAAATTCATCGCCCTCCGTATAAAGACGGATGTTCATATCTTTCTCAAAGGACAGATCTTTCAGCGCTTCCTTTGCCTCTTCCTTCGTCATGCCGCTGAGATCAATGCCGCCGACAAAGACATTCTGCGCAATCTTGTGATCGTCCCGCAGCAGCAGATAGCCGACCGCACACGCTGCGATCACAGCAACGGAGCACACAATGCCCAAAATCAGCGGCAGGCGGCTTTTTTTCTTTTTCTTATGCGACTTGTTGGCAGCTCGTTGTGCAACGTTCTGCGCCTGCGGTCGATTGGCTTTTTCAAATTTTCCCATAGTATCCTCCTAATTCATCTTATAACACGGCATCTGCGGCGCCTTCAAAGAAAACAAAAATTATGTATACCATCGCGCAATGCTTGCCGTTATCTTTATCTCCATTTATTATACCGTTCAGCGGCAAAAAAGCAACTACGAATTCATGACGAATTCATTACAAAATAATAAAGTTATGTAAACTTAATATATGCAATATAAAATACTTTTCCATAGGGCGGGGACATGTCCCAAGCCGGTGCAGGAACCATCGACTGCATACAGTTTTCCTCCATGTCAATGCGAGGAGTGCATACCCGCAAGGGGCACGCCGCATCCGTAACGCTCCTCCGTCGCGAACGGCTGCGCAGGCGACGTGGCAATCTCGTGCAGGAAGTACCAAGCACCTACAAGTCTATAGCCGGAGATTGCCGCAGCCAGTGTGCGCACTGGCTTCGCAATGACAAAAAGGGTAGCCTATTATGTCATTGCGAGGAGCGCAGGCGACGTGGCAATCTTGTGCAGGAACTGCCGTAAAGAATCCTACACCAATTTAGACGCGATTTGTATCGGATTTGTTTCATGCATTATGGAATTTTTTTAAAAATTCCTCCGCGGCTTTCAGCGAATTCTCACCCGCAGCCAATTTGAGCGTAAAAAGCGGCTTTTCGGTTTTCGGCGAGAGAAAGACGCGTTTTTGATACGCAGGCAGAGCGCAGACCGCAGAAACCGCCTCAAAGGAGAATTTCGCCAGCGTGAATTGGATGGTTCTTCCTTTTTGCGAAATATCCGAGATTCCCTGCCCTGCCGCTCTTGCGCGCAAAAGGGCAATCGAGATCAGATTCATCGCGCCCTTGGGCGGATCGCCGTAGCGGTCTACCATCTCATCGAGCAGTTCGTCGGCGTCCTCCTGCGAACGGATGGCAGCCATGCGGCGATAGAGATCCATGCGCTGTTCGCCCGAGGAGACATAGTCCTTGTCAATATTCGCCGTGACATCAAGATCGGCGGTGCAGGAGACCTCCTCGGCGGGCTTCTCGCCGCGCTCCTCCAAAACTGCCTCCTCCAAGAGCTTCAAATAGAGGTCATAGCCGACGGAGATCATATGCCCCGACTGCGCCGCACCCAGCAGGTTGCCCGCGCCGCGAATCTCAAGGTCGCGCATGGCAATTTTAAAACCTGAGCCAAATTCGGCAAAATCGCGGATGGCACTGAGGCGCTTTTCCGCGACCTCGGTCAGCATCTTGCCCCGCCGGAAGGTGAGGTATGCAAAGGCGTGGCGGCTCGAGCGTCCCACGCGTCCGCGAATTTGGTGAAGCTGTGCCAAACCGAGCTTGTCGGCGTCCTCAATGATGAGAGTATTGACATTTGAAATATCAATGCCGGTCTCGATGATCGTCGTGCAGACGAGGATTTGCAGTTCCCCGTCTGCCATGCGCTGCATGACCTCGCTCAGTTCCTCCTCGCTCATTTTGCCGTGGGCAATGCCGATCTCAGCGTCCGGAAGCAATTTTTTGATGCGCGCGGCGCACTGCGCGATGGATTCCACCCGGTTGTGCAGATAATAGACCTGTCCGCCGCGCTCCAATTCGCGCCGCATTGCGTCGATTAAAACAGGCTCGGCATATTCCAGCACAAAGGTCTGCACGGGATAGCGATCGTGGGGCGGCTCCTCAATGGTGGACATATCGCGCAGACCCGAGAGCGCCATATTCAGCGTGCGGGGAATGGGCGTTGCCGAGAGCGTCAGCACATCCACGCCCCGTGAAAGCTCTTTCAGCCGCTCCTTGTGCGTCACGCCGAAGCGCTGCTCCTCGTCCACGATCAAAAGCCCGAGATCCTTAAACGCCACATCCTTCTGCAAAAGCTTGTGCGTGCCGATGATCAGATCCAGTGTGCCGGCGCGCAGATCGGCAAGGTTTTTGCGGTTTTGCGCAGGGGTGCAGAACCGCGAGAGCATACCGATATGCACGGGGAAGCCGCGAAAACGGTTGACGGCGGTCGTATAATGCTGCTGCGCCAGCACCGTGGTCGGCACCAAGATCGCCACCTGTTTGCCATCCAAAATCGCCTTCATCGCGGCGCGCAGGGCGACCTCCGTCTTGCCGAAGCCCACATCACCGCACAGAAGCCGATCCATCGGGTGCGGCGACTCCATATCCGCCTTGATCTCGTCGATCGAGCGGAGCTGATCGTCCGTCTCGGCGTATGGAAAATTCTGTTCAAATTCCGACTGCCACGGAGTGTCCGCGGCAAAGGCAAACCCGGGCAGACGCTTTCGCTCAGCATAGAGTTTGATCAGCTCGTCGGCGATATCCTTTGCCGCAGCCTTGGCGCGAGCTTTCGTTTTTTGCCACTGGTCGCCGCCGAGGCGGTTGAGCTTCACCGGCGTGTCCTCACCGCCGCCGATGTATTTGCCGATCAAATCGAGCTGTGTCGCGGGGACGTAGAGGATGTCCGACCCTTGATACGCGATTTTGACATAGTCCTTCACCGCGCCGTCGATTTTCATCTGCTCCATGCAGACATAGCGCCCGATGCCGTGGTACTCATGCACGATCAGATCGCCCGGGGAGAGATCGGCAAACGAGTCCAATTTCTGACGATTTGATGCTTTTTGATGTTTTTTGCGCGTTTTTTGAGCGGTTTGTGTCAACAACTGTCCCTCGGTCAGGATGGCAAAACGCAGGTCAGGATATTCCATGCCGAAGGGCAGTGCGCCGTCGGTGAGTAAAATCTGACCTGCCCGAGGCAGCGACGGCAGCGGGAAGGCAAGAAAGGCGGATAATCCCTGTTCCCGCAGAGACTGCGCCAAAATCTCCCCGCGTCGGCGGTTTCCGCACAGGACGAGGGAGGCATATTCGTGTTTCTGATAGAATTTAAGGTCGGTCGCTGCCGCGTTGAGGTTGCCGCCGTAGGAGGGGAGCTGTTTTGCGGTGATGCTGACCAGCTCCTTGGGCGGCAGAGACTGAGGATAGGACGCGGCGAGGAAGGAATCGAGGAAGACCGTCGCGCGTCCGGCAACCCGACCGCAGACACTTTCCCAGTCGGCGGAGAATTCGCACAGTTCTCCGCAGAGAATGCCGGATTCAAGGAGGCTGTCGAGCATCATGCCTTCCTCCTCGGTGAAGCGTTCTGCGGCGCGGCGCAAATTGCCGTGTTCGCAGAAGAAAACAAGGGCGTCTGCGGGGATATAGTCTGCGGCGCAGGAGAATTCCGGATAAATGAGCGCCATATAGCGGTCTGCGGCGGATAAGGTCGCGCTGCTTTTCAGAATATCCTCGTCCTCCGCAAGGGTTCGCAACAGCTTTTCATTCGGCGTTCTGCGCCGGTGGAGGCGGGTCTGTAATGCCGCGAGGTCTGCGGCAAGTCCGTCCGAACCGTCGGGATGCAGGCGCGGCAGGGTCTCCGCGACGGGCAGAAGGACGAATTCCTCCACATTTTCCACACGGCGCTGGGTCACGGCATCAAAATAGCCCATCGCGTCGATCTCGTCCCCGAAGAATTCCATACGAATGGGACGGTCGCAGGCGGGAGAATAAACATCCACAATGCCGCCGCGCACGGAAAACTGTCCCACGCCCTCCACAAGCGTGCCGCGCACATAGCCCGCCTGCACCAGCTTCGTGCATAGCTCGTTCAAGCCGATCTGCGCGCCGAGCTTCAGAGTCAGGGCAGCGGAGAACAGCGCGGACTTCGGCACGGTGCGCAGGGCGAGGGCGTCCCAAGTTGCGAGCAAAAGCTTTTCCTTGCCGCGCGCGAGGTCATAGAGCAGACGCAGACGCTGATGCTCCCAGCCGCGGGAGACAGCGGAGGCGTTGTGAAAGGTGAGGTCGCGGGAGGGCAGGATCTGCGGCTCCACGCCGAGAAAGGCGGAAAGCTCCGCCTGTGTGCGCCGTGCGGCAAGCTCATCCTGACAGATCACGACGGCGGGACGCTTGGTGTCGTGCAGAAGCGAGGCGATCAAATGGGAACGGTTGATCTGCGCCGCGCCGGATACACCGGCAGCCTGATTTTTTTCCAAACACGCGGAAAGCCGCCGATACTCCGGCAGCCCGCGCAGCATCGTAAGTAAAAGCTCCATAAAACCTCCCGTAAAAACGCTGTAGGGGCGGCTATCAGCCGCCCGTGTGCAGGCAACACGAATTTCAGCGAATAGTGAATAGTGAATGAGGCGCTCCGCACGGATTCTCAATGTAGGGCGGGGGCATGCCCCCGCCGGTGCAGGAACTGCCGAACACGCATAAGTTCCCAATCTATGTCATTGCGAGGGCGCTTGCGCCCGTGGCAATCTTGTGCAGGAACCTACAATACCTACCGATCCGATTTCTCCTCATTGCACGCAAAAGCGCGGAAATCGGGCAAACCGCCCAATTTCCGTAAAAATCCCTGTTATTCGACAATATTTTAACAAAGTACATCATCGCTTTGCGCAGCATCAAAACGCGGTGGAAACGCCCAAGCTGCCTGCACACGGGCGGCTGATAGCCGCCCCTACAGCGTATAAGATAGGAACACCTGAAAACGCTTGTTTTCGCTCAAAAAAGCTCATTTTCTGCCATTATACTTACTTGCAGCAGCCTGTACGCCGTTTTCGATCAGCTCCAACGCGGCACTTGCGGCGTCCTCAACCACGGGAGCGAGCAGCTTTTCCTCGTCCTTGGTGAAATTGGACAGCACCCAGTCGGCAAGCTCGTAATCCGGGTGCGGCTTTGCGCCGACACCGATTTTTACGCGGGGAAAGCTCTGACTGTTCAGACCGCCGATGATGGATTTGATCCCGTTATGCCCTCCCGCAGAGCCTTCGGCGCGCACGCGAAGCCGCCCGACATCGAGGGAAATATCGTCAAACAGTACAATTACGCGCTCTGCCGGCAGCTTATAAAACCGTGCCGCATCCATCACCGAGAGACCGGAATTGTTCATAAAGGTCTGCGGCTTGAGCAGGATCAATTTCAGACCTTTATAATTCGCCTGTCCGTAAAGCCCCCGAAATTTTGCGCGGTCAATCTTCGCGCCGAGCTGCCCCGCGAGGCAGTCCACGGCGCGAAAACCGATATTGTGGCGCGTTCGGGCATAATTCTCGCCGGGATTTCCCAGCCCGACGATGAGCCAATCGCAGGAACTTTTTTGAAACAGCATCAGAACAGACTGGAGATGGAAGTCTCGTTGTAAATGCGGGTGATCGCCTTTGCAAAGGTCGGGGCGGCATCGAGCTGGCGGATCTTCGTGCCGGTGTAGTCGGCGGGCAGCGGAATGGTGTTGAGCAGAACCAGCTCCTCGATGCAGCTTTCCTCAATACGCTGTGTCGCATTGCCGGAGAGAACGCCGTGGGTCGCGCAAGCGTAGACTGCCTTGGCCTTACCGATCGTCTTGATCGCCTCGGCGGCGTTGCACAGGGAACCGGCGGTGTCCACGATATCGTCATACAGGATGCAGGTCTTGCCCTCCACATCGCCGATGATGTTCATGACCTCGCACATATTGGCGCGCTGGCGGCGCTTATCGACAATGGCAAGCCCCATATGCACCTTCGCGGCAAAGGCACGCGAACGGGAGACGGAGCCGACATCCGGAGAGACGACGCAGAAGTCGTCGTGATCGTAGATGGTCTCGTCAAATTTTGAGAGATAATAGCGGGTAAAGAGCGGGTTGCCGACCATATGATCCACGGGGATATCGAAGAAGCCCTGAATCTGCGGCGCGTGGAGATCCATCGTCAGCACGCGGTCGGCGCCGGCGGAGGTGATGAGGTTGGCAACGAGCTTGGCGGAGATGGGGTCACGACCCTTCGCCTTGCGGTCCTGCCGCGCGTATCCGAAATAAGGAATCACCGCGGTGATACGTCCTGCCGAGGCACGGCGGAAAGCGTCGATCATAATGAGCAGCTCCATCAGGTTGTTGTTGACGGGCTTACAGGTAGACTGGATGACGAAAACATCACAGCCGCGGACGGTTTCATTGATGGATACGGAAATCTCGCCGTCAGCGAAGGCAGAAACGGTGCTGTCGCCCAAGTCCAGACCCAGTTCGGTGCAGATGCCGCGCGCGAAGGGAATATTGGCATTGGCGGTAAAGACCTTGATTTCTTTTCCGTGAGCGATCATTGGAATACCTCTCTTTTCTCCGAGCCGAAGCTCTGTTTTTATCCGTCTCGTCGGGACAGATATGCTCCAATACTATTATAACAGATTTTTTCCCTTTCGTCCACCGAATTTACCGAAGAAATCAAACAAATTCCCGCGCTTTTTCACCGCATTTTTTGTCGAAAAGAGGAAAACGGATGTAGAGAATAGAGAATGGTGAATAGCGGAGGCGCTCCGCGCGGATTTAAATTGCAGGTTGGTGACATGTCCTAAGCCGCGCGCAGGAACCACCGACTGCGTACAAGCTCGTTCGTTTGTACCGTCTGCCGCTTACGCGGACGGCGAGGACATGTCCTCGCCCTACAACCGTGGAACGCACCCTCGCCGTAGGGCGCGACCACTGGGCGCGCCGGTGCAGGAACTACCGAGTGCGTACAAGCTCGTTCGTTTATACCGTCTGCCGCTTACGCGGTCGGCTGGGGGACGTTTGCGAGCGCCGCCTGCGGCGGAAGAAGCGAGCAAAAAGGAGTGGCGGAATCAAGGCGATTGGCAAGCGGGCTTCGCCCGCGCAGACAAAGCCGCTGATTCAACAGAACATGGCCCAGCCCTACATTGGCTGTTTTGTTTATCGTAGTGCTCCCCGTCCCCGTTTTTCACGCATAGACAAAAACAGTTCTATCCCTCCACCCTCGCGCATAGGATAATACTATACGGAGGAGTTGATACGATGGATACGAAGGAGCGCTTTCGGCTGTCGCTGCGCTGGATTTGTTTTGCGCTGCTGCTGACGGCGGCAGTGCTGCGGCTTTGCACGGAGATCGGCTTGCAGGGTGCGCAGGAGCTGTGGCAGCGGGTGTGGGAAAAAACGGAGACGGACGAGCCTGCCGTTTTCATAGCTACCCAACCGGAGGAAACCTTTCCGACCATGCTCTACATGCCGCCCGATGAACCCGGCAGCGTATCCCTGCAGGATGCTGCCTCGGTAACAATTGTCAACCGAGCGGGTGTAACGCTCGATATGGACGCATTGCTGTCGCAGCCGCTGCCTAAGCTGAAAATTGCGGACGAGCCGCTGATCCTGATCGTCCATACCCACGCGACGGAGGCCTACAGCGGCGGAAATTATGAGCAGAGCGGCACATATCATACGCTCGACACGGAGAATAATGTCGTGCGCGTCGGGCAGGCGCTTGCGGACAAGCTCAACGCCTGCGGGATCCCAACCCTCCATGATAAGACGCTCAACGACGCGCCGGGCTATAATGACGCTTACGAACGCACTGCGGAGGTGATTGAACAGTATTTGGAGGAGTATCCGTCGATTCAAATGGTGATTGATGTACATCGTGACGCAATCACGGATACGAATGGTGAGGAGCTTGCCATGCGGACGGAGCTGAACGGGCAATCCGCCGCGCAGCTTTTGCTTGTAATGGGAACGGACGCGGGAGGTTTGGAGCATCCGAACTGGGAGGGAAATCTCGCATTTGCGCTGCAAATACAGGCATATTGCACGAGCGACGCTCCCGATCTGTTTCGGGATCTGTCCCTGCGTTCCTCGCGGTATAACGAAAATCTGACACCCTGCTCGGTGCTTTTAGAAGTCGGCTCCGCCGGCAACACCCTCAAGGAAGCGATCCGTTCCGTAGAATTTTTCGGAACCAAACTTGCAGAATTGATTCAAATGAACAGTAAATAGAAACCAACTACAATTACCTCTGTAGGGCGGGGACATGTCCCCACCCAACAATCGTCATTCACCAATTTTATATATGTATATTCCGCCAACTGTGTGCCATACTACCTTGGGGTGATGAGATGGAAGAGCTTCGGCAGCCGGACGGCACTTACGCCGGCGCGATCACGGACGAGCATATCTCTGCGATCTTCGAGGGCGCGGGCGACTTCAACCGCCGCGTGCTTCGGGTCGGCGCACATACGCTTTGGCTCTATGCCATCGACGGACTGACCTCCGGCGGCGACATCTCGGAATATGTCGTCAAGCCCCTCATGCAGGACTTGGGCGGCGGAACACCGGACGAGCTGTATCAAAACGCGCTGCACAGCACGGTGTATAATTCCGTTGCGGTGGCGTGCGGGAGCTTGAATGATGCAGCGCAAAAACTCGTCAACGGCTTCTGCGTCGTCCTTTTCGGAGAAAAGGCGATTGCCTTTGAGACGAAGACGGGCGAAAAGCGCTCTCCCTCCGCGCCGGAGGTGGAAAACACCGTCAAGGGACCGAAGGATGCCTTTACCGAGACGGTGCGCACCAATACGAGCCTGCTGCGGCGGCACCTGCGCACACCCGCCTTACGACTGTATGAAACGCAGGTCGGCAGGCGCAGTCTGACGAATGTGACTGTCGCCTATGTTGACGGTCTGACCGACCCGTCCCTTGTGACGCGGATGAAGCGCCGACTGACCGAGATCGACATTGACGGTTTGGTGACGCCCTCCTCGGTGGAGGAATATGTGACCGGTTCCCGTCCGACGGCTTTTCCGCTCTTGCAATATACCGAGCGGACGGACCGTTTTGCACAGGGGCTTTTGGACGGACGCGTCGGGCTGTTGATCGACGGCTTGCCGCTGGGATATCTCGCGCCGGTGGATTTAGGCTATCTCATGTCGTCGGCGGAGGATCGAGGAACGAATTATATCTCCGCCTCCTGCCTGCGCTTGATACGATATCTTGCGCTGCTGATCGGTCTGCTGCTGCCCGCGTTTTATGTGGCAATGGCGGCGTTTCATCCCGAAATGCTGCCGACACCGCTGCTTCGCTCCATCATTGAGAGCAAGCAGTCCGTCCCGTTTCCGACGGTGTTTGAGGTTTTGGGCTTGCTCGTCGCGTTCGAGCTGCTGCAGGAGGCGAGTGTATCCCTGCCGCAGTCCATCGGGCAGAGCCTGTCGATCATCGGCGGCATTGTCGTGGGTTCCGCGGCGGTCGAGGCAAAAATACTGTCCCCTGCCGCGCTCATCATCGTCGCGACGGCAGGCATCTGCGGCTTTGCCATGCCCGGACGGGGGTTTGCCGATGCCTTGCGGCTGTGGCGATTCCTGCTCGCGGTTCTGGCAAGCCTCGGCGGACTGTACGGCTTGACCCTCGGCGCGCTGTGTCTGCTTGTGCATTTGGGGGGACTGGACTCCCTCGGTGTGCCGTACCTTGCCCCCTTCGCCCGTGTGTCGGGTATGCAAACCGTCCTGCGCACCCGCTTGAAAAACCAAAAATACCGCGACGCCGCCATGAAACCCCTCGACCGAAAAAATCAAAAGTAGAGGGCGCGAATAGCGAATAGCGAATAGTGAATAGTGGAGGAGCGCTCCGCTCAGATTAAAATTGTAGGGCTTGGACATGTCCCCGCCGGTGTAGGAACTACCGATATAGTACAAACCTACCCACCATGTCATTGCGAACCCAGTGCGCACACTGGGTGTGGCAATCTCGTGCAGGCAGCATCGACCGCGAATAAGGCGGGGGAAAACAGTCAAGATCGAAGCGCCAGTTTACCTATTCACTGTTCACCGTTCACCATTCACTATTCACTAAATAAAAAAGGGAGTTTTCCGCATGAAACGGCTTTATCTCATCGCCGCCGCCGTCCTAACGCTTATCTTCGGTCTGCCTTTTCGGGAATATGAAACAGCGCGCCTGCTGCCTCTGCTGACGGTGCAGGCGGCGCGGACGGACAGCGGCGTAACAATTGTCAGTGAGGTCGGCAAAGGCGAGGGCGCAACATGGGAGGATGCCGTCGAAAATCTGCGCAAAAACGCCTCCGGCGAGGTATTTTTCGATACGGCGGAGCAGATCATCTTCTGCGACCGTTCCCTTGTTTCCGACGCGTTGGAAAGCGACATTCTCCGTCCCGCAGCGCAGGTCTATTTTGCCGACGCTCTGCAAGCTCCCGAGGGCTTACACGAATACCTCAGCGCTCATGAAAGCCAAATCACCGTCGCCGACCTCCGCGCGGGAGTTATGAGCAGTGCGTAGGAACATAAACAGTCTGATCGTATCTCTGTAGGGCGGGGACACGTCCCCGCCGTGTGCAGGAACTGCCGATTGCGTACAAACTTGTTCGTCTGTACCACCTGCCGCTTCGCGGACGGCGGGGACATGTCCCCGCCCTACAGCCGTTGATCGCACCCTTGCCGTAGGGCGCGACGACTCGGCGCGCCGGTGCAGGAACTCCCGACTGCGTACAAACTCCCCTCCCATGTCAATGTCGCAAAACCCATTGTAGGGCGGGGACATATCCCCGCCGGTGCAGGCACCCTCGATGGCGTACAGACTCCCCTCCCATGTCATTGCGAGGCGCAACGCGCCGTGGCAATCTCATGCAGGCATCCTCAACTGCGTACATATTTTCAAAAAGGAGACTGTGGAATGAATTCTGCTGCGCGCCGGCTGTATGCACTGGGATTTTGCGCTTTTCTTGTGCCTGCTGTCCTGCATCTGCCAAGCGTCGGTTGGCTGTGGGCGGCTGCGGCGTCGGTTGCTTGCGCGCTGCTGCTTGCCGTCCTCATCGCCCTGCGCAGAAAATGCTGCCATACGCCTGCAGAGATCGCGGGACGCTCTCTGCCCGGACGCTGTGCTCTCCTGCTCGTTCTCCTGTGGAACCTGCTTTTGCTCGGCAGCGCTGCGGGGGAACTCTGCGCCGCATATCCCAAGGGAGATTCCTTTCCGCTGATCGGTCTGCTGCTGCTCCTTCTCGCAGCATATGCGGCGGAGCGCGGTGAGCAGGTCGTCCTGCGCGTCGGCGCAATCGTCTTCTTTGTGCTGCTGATCTTCTTTGCTTTGATTCTCGGCTTTGCCCTGCCGAAGGTGCATTCTGCTTGGCTTACGCCGCAGACCGCTGTGGATTGGAGGCGGCTGAGTGCCGTGCTTTGCCCGACTGTGGTTCTCTACCTCGGCGGAAGGGAGGACAAAGGAAAAAGCGCCCCATGGCTGCTGCTCGGCACAGCCTTCGCCGTTCTGTGCGCTGTCGTCACGGCAGGAAGTCTGTCCCCTGCGGTTTCATCCAGAGAAGCCTTCCCGTTTTATACCGCAGCCAAGAGCGTCAGTGTCCTCGGCGCGATGGAGCGGCTGGAGCCTCTCGTTTCGGCTGCATTGACAGCGGGCGGCTTCAGCCTGCTTGCACTCATCTGCGCGGCAAACGGACGTATCATCGGCGAATTTCTGCCGAAGGCAGAGAAATTCACCGCACTTTTGAATTTCGCGCTGGGCGGCGGCGCAATGTGGCTGTCAAAGCTGCTTCCCGCAGCGCTTATCGCAGTCGGAACAACTATATTTTGGGGTATTTTCCCAATTATCACACTATCTCTTGGGACGCGAAAAAAAGTTTAAAAAATCTTAAAAAAGTGTTGACAACCGGAAATTTCTTTGATAGAATAGCGGAGCACTTTGCGGGAGGCAAAACAAACACCGAAAAATCTTAAAAAAGATGAAAAAAGTGCTTGACAAGCCGAAAACATTGTGTTATTATGTAAAAGATGCACCGCGACGGAGAGTTCACTCAATGAAGTCACGGACAGCTTTTCATATAGGCTGCGAGAGCAGCGATGTACCTTGTAAATTAAACAACGAGAAACATGAACAAACACCTTGGACAATTTTG
>CAMAEX010000008.1:0-20355 GCA_945832065.1 uncultured Clostridia bacterium
CACTCCTTTTTGCTCGCTTCTTCCGCCGCAGGCGGCGCTCGCAAACGTCCCCCCCCGCCGGTAGTTCCTGCAACGGACGGCTGATAGCCGCCCCTACGGCGTAAACTGCGAAATTTCTCGTAGGGGCGGATAGCATCCGCCCGCGTTTGGGATCCGCGCGGAGCGCTCCTCAGTCATTCACCCTTAGTCCTTAGCCCTTAGCCCAACAGACAGTTCCTGCACCGGCGGGGACATGTCCCCGCCCTACAGATGCTTTTATTGGTTTGCAGGAGTGAGAGCGCGCAGCTCCTTTCGGGCAAGGTACTCCCCTCTCCGGCAGCAGACGCTTGTGACGCTTTCGGCTTTCAGGCAGAGTAATTCATCCATCTCCTCTGCCGTCTCGGCATAGGAAGCTCTCTGATGATGCACCAAAACATACTTTGCGCGTTTGATCTTTCCGCTTGCCGCCTTGCAAAACGCCCTGGTCGGGGCAGCCAGATGGAAGACCCAGATCGGCGTGCAGACCGTCACGCAGTCATAGCTTGCAAAATCGGCAGAGATCTCTTCGATCGGCATCGCCCAGCAGTGCATCCCATAGCGCCCGCACCACCAAAAGCCGAGTGTGCCCTCAGTGCGCTCCGTTGCGCGAATTTCCAGCACCTGCGCGCCGCTGCGGTTTGCCTCCTCCAACGCGAGCTTTTTCGTGTAGCCCATGCGGGAAAAGTAGACCACAAGCTCCTTCGGATTCGTGCCGATGTTCGGATAGTCGCTCTCGCAGACGCAAAATCGCTCCTGCTTTTCAAAAACCCACGCCATATAGCCCGTGATCGCCTGCAAAAAGCCGAAAATGAAGTAGCTCGTGGACATGAAATTCATCGGGAACATGTAGAACTGAATGCATATCCACAGCATCAGCGTCACGCCGAAAATACCGCCCAAGATCACGCCGCTCCGCTTTCTCGCCAAAAGCAGTCCCGCTGCCGTCAGATTCGTCAGTCCGTTGACGATCAGCAGCGCAAAACCCGGAAATACGAAGTCTTGATAGAGATATTCCGCCAAGGGCAACACCTGAAAATAGGGCAGCATCGCATCCATTCCCATCGCCTTTCCGGTGGGATCGGCAAGCATCCCCGTCGCACCGGCAACCGCGCCGATACCGATAAACAGCGTCCAAAAGAGCAACGCTCTCCGTGTTTTGGCAAATCGACCGTTTTTCTTCATTTCCTCGCCTTTCTGCCTGCAATGACATTGATCAGCACATAGACTCCGATCAGGGCAGCAACCGTCCCGCAGAGGATCAGGTACATGGTACCCGTTTCTACCTTCTCCCCGAAGAAATACAGGTTGCAGTCGATGGAATCTCGAATACCCTCAATGACCTCTTTGGGAAAGTTCTGCTGCTCCATCTCCGCAAAGACACCGCGCAAGGCGTGGTTGCGGAGCAGCGACGTGCCGTAGGTACCCGGCAGGAAGCCGAGGATCTTCTGTAAGCCCGTAGAAAACTGCGAGATCGGCATATACGCACCGCAGAGGAAGCCATAGCCGGCACTGATGATCGTACCGACGGCGGACATCTGTCCCTGCGTAGTCAGGAAATGATTGATAATGCTCGAAAGCGCTGTACCGAACATGACGAGCAGAAACACATCCAGCAGCATAAGAAGGACATCCGTCAGCGTCAGATACCAGCCCGCCTGCGCGACATACAGCAGGCTTGCGCCCATGGCGACCAGACAGATGATCAGCGTTGACAGCATGGTTGAGAGGTAATAGCCCAGTGCAAACGTACTGCTCTTCACGGGCGAGATCGTCAGGTCGCGTCTTGCGCCGGTGACCTTGTCCTGCACCATCAGCAGATTTGAGCAGAACGCCACCGTGACGCAGCAGACCGCAAGCAAGGAGGAAAAGAGCTGTCCGCCGACACAGCCGCCGAGCAAGGATTCATCTACAGCGACGCCGAATGCCTCCATCCCGCCGCGGAAGGAATCCTCATAGACATTCTGCAAAAAGGTTCCGTAAAGGAGCAATAGGATCAGCGGCGTGATCAAAGCGGAGAAAAACATCCCCTTATCCTTAAAGAACAGCTTGCTGTCTCGTTTTACCAATGCCCTCAGTGCGCTCATTTTTCCGCACCTCCCGTCAGTTTTTTACCCGTAGCGGCAAGGAAGACATCGTCCATCTTGCCCTTTGTGATCTCGTAATCCGTAAACATTGCCGAATGCTGCAGGATCAGCTCCGTTGCAGCGGCAGTGTTCGGCACCGCAACTCGATAAGCGTCACGCAGCGCTTCATACTGGCAGCCAAGCGTCTTGATCTGCGCTTCGGGAATGCCGTAGAGCGTAATATAATCTCCGGTATAAGTATTCTTCAGATCGAGCGGTGTCCCCTCTGCGACGATCTTACCGCTGTCCAAGATCACAACATAGTCCGCGTCGGCGGCCTCCTCCATATAGTGCGTGGTGAGGAACACCGTCATATGCTTTTCCCGCCGGAGCTGCGTGATCACATTCCAAAGCAGGCGGCGCGTCTGCGGATCCAGTCCCGTTGTCGGCTCGTCTAAGATCAGGATCTTCGGCTCATGCAGCAGAGCGCGCGCAATGTCGATCCTGCGCCGCTGACCGCCCGAGAGCTTTCCAACGGTACGCCCGAGCAAGTCGGAGAAGTCTAAAAGCTCCGCAAGCTCTGCAAGGCGCTTTTTGAACGCTTTGCCGCTGATGCCGTAAAGCGCCGCGCGGCTCTCCAAATTTTGGCGCACCGTCAGCGCCGTATCCAGCACAGAGGACTGAAAGACGACGCCTAAGCTCCGCTTGATCCGATTCAAATTGCCGTCTAAGTCCGCGCCGTCGATTCGGACGGTGCCGACATCCTTTGCAAGCTGTCCGCACATAATGGAAATGGTCGTGCTTTTGCCCGCACCGTTGATGCCGAGGAAGGCAAACAGCTCCCCCTCTTTCACCCGAAAGCTCAAGTCCTGTACCGCCTTGACCTCGCCAAAGCTTTTTGAAAGATGTTCGATTTCAATAATATTCTTCATTGCCTTTTACCTCTCCTTGTTTCGCGTCTGGGTGCAGCTTTTGATAAACCGCAGCGGCACATCCATCCGCTGTGCAGCTTCCTCCTCAGTCATGCCGCTGTCTAAAAAGCGTTTACATACCGTTTTCATATTCTCACCGATCTCAAGAATATGCCCGTCTGGATCATAAATTCGCACCACGCGCTGTCCCCAAGTATGCTCCTTTACGCCGTGGACATAGGAAATGTCCCGCTGCTTCAGCCGCGCGGCGAAGGCATCAAAATCATCCTCTTCAAAATACAGCTCGCTGACCCTTCCACGCCACGCAAGCGCATCGGGTGCCGCCTCGATGAATTCCTGCCAACTTTCCCGCGTCTGGAGGGAAACGCCACCCGTCAGCGTCACATTTGCGCCGAAATCCATAATTTTCCGAAGACCCAGCACCTCGCGGTAAAATGCGACGGAGTGTTCCATATCCGTCACGACCAATAAGGGGTTTTTGAATTTCATTTATTTTCTCCTTTGTTTTCATCGGGCAGGATCACGTCTTTGCTCGGCTGTATGCTGTAGTTGTTGATCTCTCCCGAACGGAGCATCCTAAGCAGACCGCCGAAGACCTGCCCCAACTTCTCCGCGATCTCCTCCTCGCTGAAGTCGCAGACCTTCATGGCGCATAAAGCGCCCAGACCGAAGGTATGCACCCACATCTGCACGAAAAGCGTCCTTGCTTCTTCCTCCGAGAGCTGATAATCCCTGCGGATCAGACCGATACTGATCTCTGACATAGAGCCAAGCTCCGACAGATAGCTGTCAAAGCTCACGCCGCGCGGATGCTCCTGCATGAACAGCAGCTTATACAGCTCCGGCTCATGAATGGCATAAGACACCATCTGCATGCCGATATGCTTAAACGCCGGTGTATAGCTCGCAAAATCCGCAAAGTAACGCTCGAACTCCTGCAAGGCAAGCTCCCGCGCCGCCCATTTGACCTCCTCCATGCTTTTGAACACGGTGAAGATCGGTCTTGCCGATGCACCCAGCCGGTTTCCGAGATTTCTCGCGGTCAGCGCCTCAACGCCCTGCTCCTTGACCAGCGCAAGCGCGGCGGCGGCGATCTCCTCTTTTGTAAATTTCGGTTTTGGCGGCATAGCTTTCATCCTTTCAATCAAAACTTAGTTTTACAACACCGTTCTGAAACTAAGTTTTAGTATAAAGCATGATTTCCCATTTGTCAATAGGCGCGATAAAAAAATATCCCTATGCATCCGCACAGGAGTCCCGGAACCAACGGGCGGCTGATAGCCGCCCCTATGAAACAAATCGGAGTTAATGCCGTAGGGGCGGCTATCAGCCGCCAGCGTGCAGGAACACCCATTGCATATAAAGAAGAAAAAAGATTGCCACGTCGTGCGCTCCTCGCAATGACATATTAAGTTACCCCGCTTGTCGTTGCGAAACCAGTGCGCTCACCGGTTGTGGCTATCTCGTGCAGGCACTTACTTTGATAACAGTATCGCCTTTGCCGGCAGAGTCGCTGATCCGGTAGAACAGTCCCAATTATCGTTCATTTAGGGGAACATACGGCGTTTCTTCCTTCACGCCAATATAAGAGGGTCGGATGATCTTTCCCGCGTTTTGGATCTCTTCAATACGGTGCGCGCTCCAGCCCGCGATGCGGGAGACGGCGAAGATCGGCGTAAACAGCTCACAGGGCAAACCGAGGAGCTGATAAACCAGGCCGGAATAAAAGTCCACATTCGCGCTGACGCCCTTATACATCTTCCGCCGCTCCGCGATCACAACGGGCGCCATCTCCGCAACCGTCTCATAGAGGGCAAATTCCTCCTCCCGTCCCTTTTCCGCTGCAAGCTCCTTTGCGCATTGACGCAGGAGGTTCGCGCGGGGGTCGGAGACGGAGTAAATCGCGTGTCCCATGCCGTAAATCAATCCCGCATGGTCAAACGCCTGCTTGTCAAGCAGCTGCACAAGGTAGGTCTCCACCGCACTTTTGTCGCTTGTGTTCACATGTTCCTTCATATCCTCAAACATTCTGACAACCTTGATATTTGCGCCGCCGTGGCGCGGGCCCTTGAGGGAACCGAGTGCCGCAGCGACTGCGGAATAGGTATCCGTCCCGGAGGAGGTGACGACATGGGTTGTGAAGGTCGAGTTGTTGCCGCCGCCGTGCTCCGCGTGCAGCACCAATGCAAGGTCGAGCACCTTTGCCTCTAAATGCGTGAATTTTCCGTCCTTGCGTAAAATGTGCAGCAGGTTTTCCGCCGTGGACATTTCGCTGCCCGGGTTGCGGATATACAGGCTCTTGCCCAAGTGGTAATGGCAATATGCCTGATAGCCGTAGACCGCCAGCAGCGGGAACATGGCAATGAGCTGAAGGCACTGCCGCAGGACGTTTTCCACCGACACATTGTCGGGATCATCGTCATAGGAGTATAATGCGAGCACGCTGCGTGAGAGCATATTCATCCCGTCCTTGCTGGGCGCTTTGAGGATCATATCCCGCGCAAAGGAGGGCGGCAGACTGCGGTATTCGCCCAGCACCTCGCGGAATTCCGCAAGCTCCTGCGCATTCGGAAGCTTGGAAAACAGCAGCAGATAGGTAATCTCCTCAAACCCGAAGCGGTCGTCACGCAAAAAGCCCGCGCAAAGCTGCTCAACGTCAATGCCTCGATAATAGAGCTTGCCCGCACAGGGTCGGCGCGTGCCGTCGGGCAGCGTCTCCTTCGCGCGGATGGTCGAAATTTCCGTCAAGCCCGTCACAACGCCGTTGCCGTTCACATCGCGCAGACCGCGGTTGACCTTATGCGCCCCGTACATCTCCGGCGTTATATGATTGCGCTCCGAGGAAAGCGCCGCAAGGTTGCGAATATAGGGTGTTATTTCGGAATAAGACTTCGACATGGCACTGCTCCTTTCAACCATTGTGCGCGATCTGCGCTGCGGCGATCCGCGCAAGCTTCTCATTCAAACGTAAGAATTCCCGCGTATCCTCTTCCCCGAGTTCTCGGAAGCTCTCGGCGAAAAACGCGAGCAAATGCCGGTAGCGCTGTTCCAAGATTGCGCTGCCCGCCTCCGTAATGACGACTGTTTTTTGCCGGTTATCCGCAGCGTCTCTGCTGCGGGCGATCAGTCCTTTTCGCTCCAAACCATTCAAAATAACCGCCATCCGCGCCGTGCTGACCATGAGCAAATCGCTCAGCTCCTTCGGATGCGCCGCACCGTGCCGCTTGAGGAACCGTAGAATATACCCCTCGTTGTGCATCGTGCGGGCAACCTCACGATCCATCTGCAAATGCATCCGGCTGCCAAGCTGCTCGGCATACAGCTCCGCCATTTCAGAAAATTGATCCATACCGCCGCTTCCTTTTCTCACTGCTTAATAACGCCGACATTCCGCCGGTCATTTCCCTAACAGTTATAGGTATTTTTGTTAATTGTTGGCATTATATCACGCTACCCTCTCCGCGTCAAGCCGTCATTTGTTACGATTCTTTGAATTTTTGCCGCAAAATTCTCCTTTCCAGCGCAGATCGGTTCTTTTTTTCCGGATCCCGTAGCAGCGCCCACCGAACCTTTGGGCGAATTTTTCAAAAAAAGAAAAAATTGAAAAAACCTATTGACTCTCACGCAACGTCATGGTTTATACTATCCACAGACGGGAGGGAAAACAAATGCGAACAGTGAAAGAAGTAAGCAAGCTAACCGGTGTCAGTGTGCGCACGCTGCACCACTACGATGCCGTCGGGCTTTTGAAGCCGACCGCAGTCACGGCTGCCGGGTATCGGCTGTATGACGATGCCGCCCTTGCACGGCTGCAAACCATTTTGCTGTTTCGCGAATTGCAATTTCCGTTAAAGGAGATCAAAACCATTTTGGAAAGCCCGAACTTTGATCGGGAGCAGGCGCTTGCGCAGCAGATCGGTCTTTTGGAGCTGCAGCGAAAGCATCTTGACGAGTTGATCTCCTTTGCCCGCGAAATGCTATTGACAGGAGGAAACAACATGAATTTTTCCGCATTTGATAAGACCGAGCTTGAGCAATACGCCGCTGAAGCCAAAGCCCGTTGGGGAAAAACATGGGAATACCAAGCGTACGCAGAAAAAGCCGCGCAGCAGACCGACGTCGAAAAACAGGCAGCGGCGGACAGTCTGATGCAGGTATTCGCCGAGATGGGCAAGGTAAAACACCTCTCGCCCGAATCAGACGCCGCGCAGGCTTTGGTGGAAAAGCTGCGCCGATGCATCACCGAGCACTACTATCCCTGCACACCGCAAATTCTCCGCAGCCTCGGGCAGATGTATGTTTGCGATGATCGCTTCAAAGCCAACATTGCCGCTTACGGCGGCGAGGGCACCGCGGAATTCGCTTCCAAGGCAATCGAACACTATTGCAGCAAGCAAGAAGCGTAACACCGTTTGCATCACGGCTGTGAACACCCCACGCCTCCCATTGCGGTTTTGTCATTGCAAGGAGCGCAGCGCAGCCGTCCGTGAAGAACCCGCGTGACGGATGCGGCACACCCCTTTTGGGAGTGCGATCACCCATACGCGCTCAGCAGTTCCTGCACCGGCGCGCCGAGTCGACGCGCCCTACAGCGAGGGTCGGACCAACGCTCGTAGGGCACGACAACTCGGCGTGCCGTCTGTGAGAACGTGTCAAGGGACCCGTCCTCTTGACATGTTTCGCATTTGTTGCCTCATTGCGATGGATTCGGCATTGCCAACGCCGCAGCGATCTGCTATATTATAGTTGCATCAATAGACACGAAAAAAGATACGACAGGAGCGGTCAAGATGGATTCAAAGCTTACCGTATTGAAGGAATACTTCGGGCATTCCGCCTTTCGCGCCGGGCAGGACGATATCGTGGACTGTCTTCTCTCCGGCAGGGACGCGCTCTGCGTCATGCCCACGGGCGCCGGAAAAACCATATGCTATCAGGTGCCGGCGCTGCTGTTCGACGGTATCACCATTGTTGTCTCTCCGCTGATTTCTCTGATGAAGGATCAAGTGACCGCTCTTGTGCAGGCGGGTGTTCCGGCAGCTTTTTTCAACAGCTCGTTGACGGCAGCGCAGTATGCCAAAGCGATGGAAAATGCGGCTAACGGAAAATACAAGCTGATCTATGTCGCACCCGAACGGCTGATGACGCCGGAATTTCTGTCATTATGCAGGGAGCGGCGGATCTCTATGGTCGCCGTGGACGAGGCGCACTGCGTGTCTCAATGGGGGCAGGACTTCCGCCCGAGCTATTTAAAGATCAGCGAATTTATCGTTTCCCTTCCCGTCCGTCCCATCGTCGCCGCGTTTACCGCCACCGCGACGCAGGAGGTAAAGCAGGACATCGAAAAGCTTTTGGGCTTGCAGGACGCACTTTCCGTAACGACCGGCTTTGACCGTCCCAATCTGTTCTTCTCGGTTTTGCAGCCAAACTCCAAAGACGAGAAATTGCTTGCACTGCTTCATGCGCGTCAGGAAAAATCGGGCATTGTATACTGCGCTACCCGAAGTGCCGTGGAGGAGGTTTGCACGCTTCTGAACAAGAACGGTTTCTCCGCGACGAGATACCACGCCGGCTTATCCGACGCGGAACGGAAAACCAATCAGGAGGATTTCGTTTTTGACCGAAAGACGATCATGGTCGCAACCAACGCATTCGGCATGGGGATCGACAAGTCCAATGTGGGGTATGTCATTCATTATAATATGCCGAAAAATATGGAGAGCTATTACCAAGAGGCAGGCAGAGCAGGGCGTGACGGCGAAGAAGCGGACTGTATACTGCTTTACGGCGGGAAGGATGTGCGCACCAATCAGTTTTTGATTGAGAACAGTGAAGCAAATCCAGAGCTGTCCCCTGCGGAGCAGAGCCTCCTCCGCGAAAAGGATCAGGAACGGCTGAAGCAGATGACCTATTACTGCAAAACGCAGGACTGTCTGCGCAGCTTCATTCTGAAATACTTCGGAGAGAAGTCTGCGAATTATTGCGGCAAATGCTCCAATTGCCTGACACAGTATGAGACAGTCGATATTACGGTAGACGCGCAGAAGATTCTGTCATGCATTCTCCGAACAGGACAGCGCTTCGGTAAAAAAATGATCTGTGACATCCTGCGCGGGAGCAAGAACGAGCGCCTGCTGCGGCTTGGACTGGACAGCCAAACAACCTACGGCATCATGAAGGACTGCACGGAAAAGCGGCTGCGGGATATGATCGACTTTTTGGACCAGAAAGGGTATGTCGTAACGGAAGGTACAGATTACCCGATTCTGAAAGCCACCGCAAAGAGCGCTGATATTCTGCACGGCAGTGTCAACCTGTGCATGAAGCTTCCGAAGCAGCAAAAGAAGGAGACACGCGCAGAGATGCCAACCGTCGTGAACGCCGCCCTGTTTACCGCGCTCAAACAGCTCCGAAATGAGCTTGCGTTCCAAGAGGGCGTTCCGGCATATATGATTTTCTCCAACGCAACACTCACCGATATGAGCAAAAAGTGCCCCAAAACCGCCGAAGCACTACTCAATATTTCCGGCGTAGGCAAGGTAAAGCTCGCCAAATACGGCGATAAGTTCTTAGAAGTCCTCCGCAAATACTGATCTGCACAACCCCGGTAGGGCGGGGACATGTCCCCGCCGGTGCAGGAACTACCGAATGCGTACCAGCCTGTTCATCCGCACGGTCTGCCGCTTACGCGGTCGGCGGGGGGGACGTTTGCGAGCGCCGCCTGCGGCGGAAGAAGCGAGCAAAAAGGAGTGGCGGAATCAAGGCGATTGGCAAGCGGGCTTCGCCCGCGCAGACAGAGCCGCTGATTCAACAGAACATGTCCCCGCCCTACAGATACCCCGCCGAATTCTTCTTTGCATCAGGCAAAGAGGAATTCGGCGGGGCTGTTTGTTCTGTTTCAATGTTCGCGCAGTCTTATCTGCGCTTTTCCTTCACCGCAATCCAGATTTCGCAGGTATAGTTCGGGTCTTGTACCTCTGCCGAGGGGTAGACCTCTAATTCGATCCCGCTGCCGTATTCATAGGTGCTGCTCTGCGGAAAGAACTCCGTGCAGATTCTCTTGTAGGTCTCTTTGAACGCTTCCGGCATTTTCCCTTTGCATTCAAACACGGCGTAGGTATGGGCGGGAATGTCCACAAGGTCAAAGCCCTCGTCCGTTATTGGAGCGCCGTTATACTCCGCTCCGATGCCGTAGGGGAAGCCGGAAGCCTCCAGCTCAGTGGAAAAACAGATGCCGAGGATGCCGTGAAATCTGTCAAAGCTCGCATATTTACAGAGCTTCTCCATCGTACCATCCCGACCGCACGCGTCCCAAAACGCCGAAATGTCCGCTGTTGCCGTGTCGCCTTGGGGCTTGTTGACCTGTTTTTTTCTGCAAATGACCTTGAACGCGTCTCTTTTTTCGATTCTGTAATTCATCAGGTTGCCTCCGTCTAAAATCAGTTTTACGGAAAGGCGGGAAAAGGACTTGATGTTTCCCCCGCGCCGCGCCTCCGTCGGGATGATGCCGTGGAAGCGGGTAAAGGCACGGGTGAAGCTCTCCGGCGTATCGTAGCCGTAGCGCAGCGCAATGTCGATGACCTTATCCTCCGTCCGATGCAGCTCGTCAGCGGCAAGGGACAGCCGTCGCATACGGATATAATCGCCCAGCGTATAGCCGACAAGCATACTGAACATCCGCTGAAAATGGAACGCCGACGAGGCGGCCTCCCTCGCCACTGCTGCATAGTCGATCTCGTCCGTCAGATGTGCCTCGGTATAATCAATCGCACGCTGTATTCCGCTGATCCAGTCCATCGGCTTCTCCCCTTCCGTATGGCTGTATTATAGCAGGGTCTTCCCTCAATTTCTTGATTTCCTGTGCGAAGCGATGTCAAAGAGGAAACCTTTTCGCTCCGCGTCGAACATTTTTTTGCAAATCGCGCAGAGCAATTCCTCCGCGGCCGCAAGAAAGGCGACTGCGCTTACGGCATAGCATAGCACATCAAAAAAGCTGCAACGGTAGAAGCACGGCAGGAGGAAGACCGCCGCACCGATGATTTTATTCAGCAGCGTATGGGGGAGGCATAGCTTGCGGAATCGAGCGAAGCCAATCAACGCAGCAGTCATTTTGATTGCAGCGATCGTGCCCGCTGCCCACCACACAAAGGCGGGAAATATTTTCCAAAGCTGAAGCAACGCCGCAGCGCAGAACAGCAAATCAGCAATGCTGTCCAGTCTTGCACCAAAGTCTCCCGCAGAACCGCACCTGCGTGCGACCGTGCCGTCGATCATATCGGAAAGCCCGCCGACGGCGTAAAGCACGAAAAACGGCACAGAAAACGGAATGGTAAAAAGTATCGCGATTGCCGCAATGATACGCAGCCCGGTAATGAGATCGGCAACATACTTCATGCAAGCCCTTCCCTCTCGACAAATGCCCGCAAAACAGCAAGCTGCTTTTCGGTATGGAACCAATGCTCACCCTCCTCATAGATTTGCAGTGTGCAGCCGAATCGCTCCGCAAACGATGTCACCGTTGCGCGCTCGGTCATATTGTCCTTTCCTGCGTAGAGGATCGCGGTCGGGCTGTCCCATTTTTGAATTGGGTGTTCTTTGGCATAAGTATAATACGCCCATGAGAGCGTTTCTCCGAAGGGCGTCGGGATTTCCTGTTCCGCTTGCAGCCGTTCCGCGCCCACGGATGCCCACCCCATCATCCGTTCAATCAGGGCAACCATATCCAAAATCGGCGAGACAAACAGGCAGTTCGCAAACCGCTCATTCGGAAACGCCAGCAGAGAAAAATAAGCGCCGATGCTGTTGGCGTACAACGAAACACTTTTCCACCGCTGCTTAAGCTCCGCCAATACGCCTTGCAGTTCGGGAACGACCACCCACGGGAGCAGCTTTTCCGTGCATCCCTTCCGCGCACCATGCTCCGGAAGATCAATGCCGAGGACCTGATATCCCTTTGGACAAAGCAGCTCCGCGAGGTCGGAAGCCTCCTCCTTATTGCCGCACTTCCCGTGCACAAAGAGCCAAACCTTTTCCGCTCGTGCCCCGTAAAGCACCGCCGGAACGCTGTGGAGATCAAAATATTCAGAAACCATAAAACCTCTCTTATACAACTCTTCCAGAACGTTCACTTTTTCCCTCTTTTCAAAGGCGCGCCAAAGAACGCATGGAGAGGAACTCCTCATTTCACCCTTTTGGGCTTGCCTTTCGGTGCTTTTCCCGATATACTATACGATAAGTCACCAAAGGAGAGAGAAATATGGAAACATTCGCTGTGATCGACACAGAGACCAACTGGGCGGATCGGGTCATGTCCATCGGCACCGTGATTGCGGATGCAGATACCTTTCGTCCGCTTGCATTCAAATATCATGTGCTTCCCGTCGAATGTGCGTCAGGCGGCATGTATTCTAACGCTCTGTTTTTGGATACGCCGGTGAATCCGGTTCTCTGCACCAAAGAAGCGGCGATGCAGGATCTTCTCTCGTGCTTCTCCGCGTATGGTGTCCGCTCCGTATTTGCCTACAACGCCGGCTTCGACCGCAATCATTTGCCGGAGCTGTCGCGGCTGCAATGGTATGACATCATGCGCCTGGCAGCCTACCGCCAGCACAATCCCAGAATCCCGCAAACGGCTTGCTGCTCCACCGGCAGACTGAAACGCGGCTACGGTGTCGAGCCCATGCTCCGCCTGCTCTCAGGAAACGATACCTATTGTGAAACCCATAATGCGCTTTTTGACGCGATGGATGAATTGGAGATCATGCGCCTCTTGGCGCATCGGTTGGAGGATTATATCCCTCTATAACAAGCGCTTCAAGCTTCGTCCTGCGCTTCAAGGTAGAAGCTGACGGGACGGAAGCCGTCGTTGCAGCTTATCATGGCGGAATTCGGATTCTTCATCCAGCCGTCGTAAAAATTGCCGCCGCCTTGCGCCAGTGTCTTCACAAAGGCAGACATGCTTTCCCACGCGCTGTCACACAGTCCCTCCGGCTTCTGCCCATTGTCGGCGATCCAAACCTGTCCCTCCCGCACATCGCAGGCGTGTTCTATGGGGTTTTCATATTGCTCCATCAGGTCCGGATAGCAGGCTTTGCGCATAGCAGTGATCTTGACCTTCTTCATATCAGCACCCCGTTGCAATGGTCGATCTCGTGCTGGATGATCTGCGCCGTCCAACCGGTGAAGGTCTTCAGCCGCGTTTGCAGCTCCGTGGTCTGATACTGCACCTTGATTTTCTGATACCGCTTTGTCTTTCGCGGCCCGCCCGTCAGGGAAAGGCAGCCTTCCTCCGTCTCATATGCGTCCGACTGCTTGACGATCTGCGGATTCAGCATGACCATATAGGTTCCCTCATGATCAAACGCGATGACCCGCTTGCAAACACCGATCATATTCGCCGCCATACCCACGCAGGTCTCCCTGTGCGCTTCCAGGGTATCCAGCAAGTCCTGCACTGTCTGTAGATCCTCTTTGGTTGCCGGGATAGACTTCTGTGCAAGGAAAATCGGATCATGCACCAGCTCTCTTACCATTGACGATCCCCTCCCGATCATTCCGCCGTCTTCATTGGCTCTTTTTTTCATACCGATCACCGATGAGAAGCTTCTTTCCCATCGGTGATTGCTATTCGGCGCGTTTTTGCGATGCTTTCCCTATCATCGGAGAATGCAACGTTGAGAACCGATTAATAATGAATATTTTAATCGGTTTTCAGTATCAAATGCTCCGCTCGCTACGTACATTATAGCACATTTTTTCTGTTTTTCAACGCAGTATTCAACCGCAAAAGACCGCAGGCTTTTGGGATCGTCATAGAGATTTTCTGAGGTATTCCGCCGTGATCGTTTTGCCCTGTTCCGCCATTTCTCTCACAGTGCCGGTAAAAACGATCTCGCCGCCTGCCGTGCCGCCGCCAGGGCCCACGTCGATCAGGTAGTCCGCCTGCTTCATCACATCCAAATTGTGTTCGATGACAATGACGGTGTTGCCGCGCTCCACCAGGCTGTCCAGCAGCTCCATGACCTTCTGCACATCGGAGGCATGAAGCCCGGTGGTAGGCTCGTCCAGCACATAAACATTGCCCTTCTTGTCCAGGTATTTCGCCAGCTTCACCCGTTGGCGCTCACCGCCGGAGAGGGTGGATAGAGGCTGCCCCAGTGACAGATACGGCAGACCCACTTCCAACATTGCCCCCAGCGCCTTGCGAAGCTTTTTGTTCTCCTTGAAAAACCCATAGGCTTCGCCTGCGGACATATCTAAGATCTCTACGATGTTTTTGCCGTGATAACGGAAGGACAGAGCTTCTTCGCTGTAGCGTTTTCCCTCGCAGGCTTCGCAGACCGTGGTGACCGGATCCATGAACACCAGCTCCGTGACGACCTGTCCCCGCCCGCCGCAGACGGGACAGGCTCCCTTGCTGTTGAAAGAGAAGATGGATGCATCTACGCCGTTTTCCGCCGCCATGACCTTCCGTATCTCATCAAAAAAGCCCAAAAAGGTTGCAGGGGTAGACCGGCCCGTGGCAGTCACCGGGGACTGGTCCACCAGCACCACCCGGTCGGCGTACTGCTTGGCAAACACATCCCGGATGAGGGAGCTTTTGCCGGAGCCTGCCACGCCGGTAACCACCGTCAACACATTCAGCGGGATATCCACCGACACATTTTTCAGGTTATGGACATTGGCATTGCGCACCGGGAGGAAGGCTTTCGGCATTCGGGGCGCAGCTTTCAGCGGTGTCCCCTGCTTCATCGCGTTGCCGGTACGGGTGCCGGAAAGCAGCAGGGCCTCATAGCTGCCTTGAAACAGGATCTCGCCGCCGTTTTTTCCTGCCAGAGGACCGACATCAATGACTTCGTCCGCAATGGAGATCACATCCTTGTCATGCTCCACCACCAGCACCGTATTCCCCTTGTCCCGCAGGCTCTGCAAAAGCCGGGTCATGCGGTGTACGTCCCGGGGGTGCATGCCGGTGCTCGGCTCATCAAAAATATAGGTCATGCCGGTGAGGGAGCTTCCCATATACCGCACCAGCTTTAACCGCTGCGCCTCGCCGCCGGAGAGGGTCGACGATTCCCGATCCATGGAAAGATACGGAAGTCCGATGTCGATCATACGGGTCAGGGAGGCGGTCAGGGCATCCACAATGGTTTTGGCTCTGGGATCGTCAACGGTGCGCAGCACCTTTACCAGCTCGGTAAACTCCATGGCGCACATTTGGTCGATGCTGTAGCCCGCCACCTTGCAGGAAAGGGTCTTGGCATTGAGCCGCCGCCCACGGCAAACCGGACAAGTCTTTTCCTCCATAAACTGATTGAGCTTGCGCAGCGTGTAGTCATTCTGCTCCTCAGGTCCCTTCATAAGGCACAGACGCTGGAACTGTGTTTTGATCCCCTCGACCCGCTTATGTTCCCGCGGTCCGCCCGGTTCTCTGCTGCCGAACAGGAGCAGATTCCGCTCCTCCGGCGTATAATCCCGGTACTTTTTATCCAAATCGAACAGACCCGAACCGGTGTACTGTTTCCAGTAGTAGTTTCCCACGCCGAACGCAGGCAGGCCCAACATACTTTCGTTCCAGGATTTGTCCGGGTCTATGGCGCGCTCACTATCCAAGTCCAGAATTCTCCCGATGCCGGAGCAGGTCTTACACATGCCGTTGGGATCGTTGAAGGAGAAGTAGGATGCCGTTCCGACATAAGGCTCCCCGATGCGGGAATAGAGCAGCCGCAGGGCGGCGTACATATCGCTGATGGTGCCCACGGTAGAACGGGCATTGCCTCCCAGCCGAGATTGGTCAACGATGACCGAGGCAGAGAGGTTGTCGATTTGCTCCACCTTGGGTTTTTCGTATTTGGGCAGTCTTCCCCGCATGAACGCGGTATAAGTCTCATTCATCTGCCGCTGGCTCTCGGCGGCGATGGTGTCAAAGACAATGCTGGACTTACCGGAGCCGGAGACTCCGGTAAATACCACAATTTTTCCTTTTGGAATATCCAAAGAGACATTCTTCAGATTGTTCTGCCGAAGTCCCCGAATCACAATGTTATCTTGGTGCATTCCGAAACCGCCTCGCTTTCTTTTTTACGGAAGAAATGATTCCGTCCTTTTCCTGATCGGCACCTGTATTTCCGACAGCCACTGACTTTCTTCCTCTTTATTCCAAACGCCGTCGATATAGCTTTCACGAATCTCCCCGGCGATTTCATACCCGTTTTCCTCGATATGCCGCAGCACAAGCTCATAGGATGCCGGGAAGGTGCGGTACGAGCCCTTGTGGAAAACGCAGGCGGCACGGATCTCGGGAAGGGTTTTGAACTTCAGATCACCGATCTCCTTCTTTGCCTCCACGACGGATTCACAGATGTCAACGAGGATGTCCCCGTCCTTATATCCCGGTTCCAAATAGCCCGTAAAGCAATATTCCGGAAGGGCGCAGACACAGCCGGCTTTCTCCATCAACGCCCCCATCTCCGGCATCCGCTCAAACAGGTCATCATAGGATTCCAGTCTGATCCGCATATGCGCTACGGTGGTTTCCGGGATGGTCTTGATCAGGACGGGTGCGGAAAGCCCTCTTTTCCCTTTGGATAGATAACCGTCCACCACGGCGACCTGCCTTGTGAGGTCAGCGACCTTTGCAAGCAGCTCTGACTTTTTCTTCAAAAGCACCGCTTCCTCATCCGCGCCGGAGTTGATGCGGGCGATCTCCTCCAAGGTAAATCCCGCCAGCTTCAACGCGGTGATCCGGTGGAGCACCTCCATTTGAGAAAGGGTGTAATAGCGGTATCCCGTCTCCGGATGGATCGATGCCGGCATCAGCAGACCCTGTTCCTCGTAGAAACGCAGCGCCTTTACCGTCACATGATTCATCGCCGCAAACATACCGATCTTATAGAGGGTACCGCTTATCTTTTCTTCGCAGGGCTTGTGTTCTTGTCTCATTTCCATCGTCTTACTCCCATCTGAATGTTTTGACGGCGACGGTGCCGCAAACAGCGGTGATCGCGGTCAGGGTGATCATCGGCACCACCATTTGATTATAGCACCCCATGGACACGGATTTCAACAGGTCGATCCCCACACCGAGGGGCATCCACTTGGAAACTGCTCTGAATGCTGCGGGAAATGCCTCTGCGGGGATGGTAGCGCCGGAAAACAGCAGCATGGGGAAATAGAGCAGGCTGGTGACCACATTCATGGATCTTGTGGTTCGGCACAGGCCGGCGACCATGAGTCCGATGGAAAACATGGATGCCATCGTCAGCAGCCACGCTGCCATATACACAAACACATTGCCCGACATCCGATATCCGAAAACCGCCACTGCGACGACGGTCAGGATCAGGGTAGACAGCACCGCGACCACGCCGCTGGCGATGGTATCGCACGCCAAAAGCCTTGCAGGAGAACAAGGACTGCAGTACATCCGCCGCAGGATCCCCTGCGAACGCAGCTCCACGACAGTGATGGGGATGCTCATAAATGCGCTGCAGCAGATCCCCACGGTGGACAGCGACACATATGAGCTTTGCAGATAGGTCAGCCCCGAATCTGCGGCATTTTTCCCTCCGGCGATCATCGTGATCACAACGAATACCACCAGCGGCATTAACAAACAAAACAGGATCACATCCGGTGAACGGAAAAAGATTTTCTGCTCCACCCGATACATTTTCCAAAATCGCTTCATAGCAGCTCCTCCTCTCCCATATAGAACAAATACGCTTCCTCCAGATCCTTCCGCCCCGATGCGGCGATCACTTCGGGGGCAGTGCCTTCCGTGACCTTTTTCCCCGACTTGATGATGCACACCCGATCGCAAAGGGCTTCCGCTTCTTCCATGTAATGTGTGGTCAAGAAGATGGTAAGCCCCTCTTGCTTCAGATGCTTTAGCGTTCGCCACACCTCACGCCTTGCCACCACATCCAAACCGGTGGTCAGCTCGTCCAAAAACACGACCTCCGGGCTGCCGATCAGCGCCAAAACAACCGAAAGCTTCTGCCGCTCTCCGCCGGAGAGCTTGGATACAAAGCTCTTTCTGAGGCTGTCAAGCCCGAATTGCACCAGCAGCCGCGGGTAGTCTGTCGGGGCGGCGTACAAAGAGGCATATTCAATACACGCCTCTTCCACCGTGATACCGTTCTGATACCGGGTGTTCTGAAGCTGCACGCCGACCCGCGCAAATACCTGTTTCCTGTGTTTGGCGGCATCCATTCCCAAGAGCCTCGCAGCACCTCCGTCGGGGGTTTTCAAGCCCAAGATCAAATCAATGGTGGTGCTCTTGCCCGCGCCGTTGTGTCCCAGCAATGCAAACACCTCGCCCTTTCGTACATCAAAGGACAGATCGTCCACGACCCTGCGGCCCGAAAATGCTTTTGTCAGATTTCTTACGCTGACAGATGGTTCATTTATATAGAAAATCCTCCTTGCTTTTCTTTCCAAGGAGGATTGTATCATCTCCCCTAAGGGGGAGAGTCAAGAGGTATTTTTCGTTTTCAGCAGCAATTCGATCCGGAGCCGCTATGTTTCAAAATCACTTTTCCCGGTACCATTGCAGGATCCCGGCGAGGTTTTCCGGGCTGACATAGTTTTCGTCCCTACGCAGCAGCTCCAGCATCCGATCCTCCTGGGCGGAGCGCTGCTTTGGGGAAGCAAGCCCCTTGGTGAGCATGGAGATCATCAGCTTATCCATACCCTTCAGCCTGCTGCGGTCAATACCGCCTTGGAGGGTAAACAGCGGGATGTCCGCAGGAATGGCAGTCGCCTTCCGAACCTCGGAGAGCAAGGTTCCGGTATCACACAGCCCAACGCCGCAGACAGCGCAGAGGTCAAACCGCTTTTCTGCTTTGGCATAGCCTTTGATATGGCTTGCATGGATCCAGCCTAAATAGATCACCGCGCTGCCGCCGGAGAGTCGGGAGCCGGCATCGTCAAGAGAATATACAGGAAGTGCAAGCTTTTCCCCTAACAACAGGGCGTATTGCCGGGTGTGCCCGGTGTTGGAGGTATAGACGATCGCAGTCGGTTTCATATTACGTTTTCTGCCTCCCATTCAGACCACAGGGTTGCGGGGGATGATGATTGCGGCAATGAGGTACGCCAGTATGCCGCTGCCGCCCAACGCACAGAACAGCACCCAAGCCAGCCGCACCAGCGTTGGGTCCATGCCGAAATACTCGGCGATCCCGCCGCAGACCCCGTCCACCATTTTATTCTTGTTGGATTTATAAAGTTTTCTTTCCATAATCCGCTTCACTCCTTTGCATGATGATTGCAATCGGTTTCCAATAGTCGTCCCTCTTTACAGTCTTATTCACCCTGCACCCCGTCATGCTCCAAAAAGTCCCGCCGATACTGGGAGGGGGTGATGCCCTCGTACTTTTTGAACACCTTCGTGAACACCCGGTAGTCGGTATAGCCGGACTGTTCAGATATTTCCGCGATGGATAAAGCGGTGGTCAACAGGAGCTTTTTCGCCCGCTCCATGCGGAGATTGGTCAAATACGCCAGGAAATTGACGCCGATCTCACTCTTAAATAACTGGCTGATATACTGCGGGTTCAGGTGAAATTCCTCCGCCAGCACAGACAGACTGATCTCCTCGGTCAAATGCTCTTGAAGGAATCGGGTAATACCATGGATCGTCCGCTCCTCCTGTATGTCATCCCGCAGAGAGATACGGCGCCGGAACAGACCAATTTTGAGGTTGTCAATGCAGGTGCCAAACTCCTCATAGTTCACAGGCTTGAGGATATAATCGGTGATCTGCAGCCGCAGCGCTTCCCGACAATAGGAAAAATCGTCGTAGCCGGACACAATGACGAAAGCGGTGTCCGGATGCTTGAGTCGGGACATTTGAATGACCTTCAGCCCGTTCATGATGGGGATGTTAATGTCCATAATGGCAATGTCCGGCTGGAGGCTGTCGATCTTCGCAATCGCCTCCATACCGTCGGCGGCTTCCCCCACCACCTCGCAGTCGTGGGCTTCCCAGTCAAAGAGCCGCTTAAAGCCCTCGCGGATCATGATCTCATCGTCCACCAAAAGCACGCGCAATTTCTTCATTTTGTTTCCTCCTTCAAGGGCAGCAGAATGTGTGCCGTCACCCCGCTGGTCTCATTTTCCGTATAGGAAAGGCCGTATTCCCTCCCGCAGAGCAGCTTGATCCGCTTTTGCACATTCAGAATGCCGATGCTGTTGCCGCTGAGCTTCGGCGGCTGCTTGGCGTAGGCCCGCAGCATTTCATCAATGGCGGCTTTTCTGCCCTCGGCAAAGCCGCTGCCCGTATCCCGGACGCAGATCTCCAGCCTGCCGTCTCCGACCCGGGCGGCGGAAATACGCAC
>CAMAEX010000009.1:0-19911 GCA_945832065.1 uncultured Clostridia bacterium
GACGCAGGCGTTCACGCCAGAGTCTATGTGGCAAATTTTCGCACGGAGGCGCGGATACCGACCGACCGCCTCCCCTACGCGCTCAACACCCATCTTCCCGACGACATTGTGGTATATGACGCGCGAGAGATGCCGGACGGCTTTAACGCCATCGGCTCGTGCATCCGCAAGGAGTATACTTATCAAATTTATAATTCCCACATTCGCGATCCGTTTTATGTGAATCGTGTTTGGTTTTATCCCAAGCATTTAGACGAAGGCGTGATGCAGGAGGCGGCGGCGCAGTTCGTCGGCACCCACGATTTCGCCGCCGTGCGCTCGGTAGGGACGGAGGTTCGTTCCACGGTGCGCACTGTGCATCATTTTGAGGTTGAGCGTAAAGGCGACCTGCTTTTCTTCCGCGTCTGTGCCAACGGCTTCCTTTACAATATGGCACGAGCGATGGTTGGTACGGTGGTCTATGCTGCCGAGGGTAAGCTCGCCCCAACCGACATAGGTAAGATCCTTTCGGATGGCAACCGCACCGCTGCGGGACCTACCGTACCCGCAGGAGGTTTATACATGACGCAGCTTTGGTATGATGACGGGGAGGTGAAATTCCATGTCCGATAAAACAGAGATCCAATTTGTCGAAGAAACGCCGGAAGAGCGCAAGCCCTCCGCAAAAAAGCGCTGGCTGATTTTTGCCGGTGTTTTACTGCTGATTCTCCTTCTATTGGCGTGGTTTTTGCTTTCGAACAGCACCTCGCTCGATGGAGTGAAGCGTTTTTTCCTCTATCTCGGCAAGGATGAGGCACAATACGGCAGGCTGCAATTTGAAAGCTACGGCACTTGCAGCTATGCTTTGGCAGACGGTCGCTTCGCTGTAACGACACAGGGAGGCGCGACTCTCTTTGCCGAGGACGGTAGTGCGTTATGCCGCGTGCAAGGGAGCTTTTCTAACCCCGCCATGAAAAGCGCAGACAGCTTTTTATTGCTCTATGACATCGGCGGAACTCGACTCGTTTTGCTCAACAGCGAGGGCGACACGCTCCTTGACACCACAGCCTCAGGCGAGATCTACGACGCGGAGCTGTCTCCCGAAGGCTATATCAGCGTGCTTTGCGAGGGCACAAATTGCCGCGCCTCTCTAACGGTGTATACCAAAAACGGCGCTACACCCTATGTTCGTAATTCCAAGAATCATTATCTCAACACCTGCGCCGTCTCTCCCGACGGGAAATACGCCGCCGTATCCACACTGGGGCAGCAGGATATTTCCTTTACCGGAACGGTACAGCTTCTGGAAACCGATCAAGAGGAGATCGCGGCAGAGCTCTCCCTCGGATCGCAGATGATCTACGAACTTCGTTTCTTAACGAACAAGCGCTTGTGTGCCATTGGGGAACAGCGCATTGTTTTCTTTGAAACGGACGGTACCGTTCTTTGTGAATACGAAGAGGACGACGGAGTACTCGTCAGCTACAGTTTTGACGGGGACGGCTTTCTCACCCTTGCCTATGACTTATACGATACCGAAGGCGGCAGCCGTCTTGTCACCCTAGACGACACGGGGAAAGAAATCGCCGCTGTCCGCTTGTCGCGTTCCCCTACCCATATCAGCGCCTACGGCGGATATGTTTGTATCCTGAATGAGCAGGAGCTTCTGATCTATGACCGCTCCCTGACGCTGAAAAACCAAACGGAAAACGCAGGCTATCTTGCCGCTTTGGTCCGCTCGGACGGCACCGCATTGTGTGTGTCCTCCGGCGAAGCGGTTCTCTATATTCCCTGACGCTCCATTCCACAAGGAGGAATTCTATGAAACCCACACTGTGCAGCAGATGTAAAAAGAATGTTGCTGTGATCTTTATCACCAAGGTTGAAAACGGCAAAAGCACAAATGAGGGACTTTGTCTGAAATGTGCAAAGGATCTCGGCATCAAGCAGGTCGATGAGATCGTCGAGCGCATGGGCATCACTGACGAGGATCTTGAAAGCCTGAACGGTGAAATGATGTCTCTGATGCAGCCGGAGGAAGACGAGGATGAGGACGATATCGGCAGCCGTACCGCAACCTTCCCGCACATGAACCGTCTGTTCGGAAACGCCGGAGAGATCGTGCCCAAAGAGGAGTCAAAGGAAAAATCGAAAGAGCCGCAGTCTGACAAGCCCAAGAGCAAAAAATATAAGTTTTTGGACACCTACTGTCTCAGTCTGACGGGGAAAGCGCGCGCCAACGCAATGGATCAGATCATCGGGCGCGAGGTCGAGACGGAACGCGTCGTACAGATCCTGAACCGCCGCCAAAAGAACAATCCCTGTCTGATCGGCGAGCCGGGCGTCGGCAAGACAGCCATCGCGGAAGGACTTGCCCAGCGTATTGTCGCAGGCAACGTCCCCTTTAAGCTCCGCGACAAGGAGGTTTATCTGCTCGATCTGACCTCTTTGGTCGCAGGCACGCAGTTCCGCGGACAGTTTGAAAGCCGTATGAAAAGTCTCATTGCCGAGGTAAAAGCCTGCGGAAACATCATTCTCGTCATTGACGAGGTGCATAATCTTGTCGGCGCTGGCGACGCGGAAGGCTCCATGAGCGCCGCGAACATTCTAAAGCCCGCTCTCTCGCGCGGCGAAATTCAGGTCATCGGTGCGACGACCTTCGCAGAATACCGGAAGTATATCGAAAAGGACGCCGCCTTGGAGCGCCGCTTCCAGCCCGTAACCGTGGCGGAGCCGACAATTGAGGAGGCCGTCGCCATCATCCGCGGCATCTCCCATTATTACGAGCTGTATCACGGTGTCAAAGTCACACCCGAAATCGCAAGGCAAGCAGTCATTCTCTCCGAGCGCTATATCACCGATCGTTTCCTCCCCGATAAAGCCATCGACCTGCTCGATGAAGCCTGTTCCGACCTCAATCTGCACACCAAGGAGATCTCCGACCTTGCCGAAAAGCGCAAGGAACGGGACGATTATAACCTCGAGATCAAAATGCTCACCGAGGATACCGAGCATGAGAATTTTGAGCGTCTTGCGCTGCTGCGCAGCAATGTTCTGCGCTTAAATCAGGAGATCGCCGCATTGGAGGCGAAGCCCGCGCCCGTATTGACGATGGAAAATCTTGCCCGTGTGATCGAGATGTGGACGAAGATCCCCGCGAGCAAGATCCGCGCGCAGGAATATGAGCAGCTCCGCACCTTGGAGGAGCGCCTGAAGAAGCGCATTGTCGGGCAGGATGAGGCAATCCGCGCTGTCGCCTCCGCGATTCGCCGTAACCGCGTCGGCATAGCAACGAAAAAACATCCCGTCTCGTTTATCTTTGTCGGCTCCACGGGCGTAGGCAAGACAGAACTGGTCAAAACGCTTGCAGACGAGCTGTTTGACTCCGTGGATTCCCTCGTGCGGCTGGATATGTCGGAATATATGGAACGTCACTCCGTCTCGAAGCTGATCGGTTCGCCTCCCGGCTACGTCGGCTACGACGAGGCGGGGCAGTTGACGGAGAAAATCCGCCGTAAGCCCTACAGCGTCATCCTGTTTGACGAGCTGGAAAAGGCGCACCCCGATGTACTCAATGTGCTTTTGCAAATTCTCGACGACGGACGCATCACCGACGCACAGGGCAGAGTGGTCAACTTTGAAAATACCGTCATCGTAATGACCTCAAACGCCGGCTCCGAGCGCAAGGACGGATCCGTGGGCTTTGCCCGCAGCATGTCCGAGCAGAGCAAGGAAAAAGCAATGAAGGCGCTCCGCGATTTCCTGCGTCCCGAATTCCTCAACCGCGTAGACGAGATCGTCTGCTTCAACAAGCTGACGGAGGAGAATTTCCGCGGCATTGCGTCGATCATGCTCGGCGAGCTGCGCGAGAATTTAGACGAGCACGGCATCAACCTGACATGGGACGACAGTATCCTCGACTACCTCGTCAAAGAGTCCTATTCTCTCACCTACGGCGCGCGGAATCTCCGCCGCACCATCCAGCGTGAGCTGGAGGACGCAATCGCGGAGAAGATCATTGACAGCTATGAGAACCCCATCACGCAGATCAAGCTGACGGCAGACGACGAACAGGTCAGCATTCTGTCGCTGTAAACAAAGTAACAGAAAGAGAGGATCCACTGTGAAGCATCCGATCAAAGCGGCGTTCTTTGACATTGACGGGACGCTTGTTTCGCTGAAATCAAAGGTCTATCCACCCTCGACCGCTGTCGCCTTAAAGCGCCTGCGCGAAAACGGCGTTTTGCTGTTTGTCGCGACGGGTCGTTCGCGGTTTGAGATCCAAAGCGAACACCTGCTCGACGGGCTGGAATTTGACGGCTATCTGACCAATAACGGGCAAGATGCCTACGACGCAGCGGGCACCTTGCTTTACGGCAAGCCCATCGCGCCTGACGAAGCCGCCGCCGTCTTGGACTGGGCGGAGAAAAACGGGCACGCCTGCTGGATGGTCAGCTCGGAAAAGTGCCGCCTGAACCGCAGTAATGCACGCGTCTGCGAGGCAATGGAAGCCATTCACACCCGTCTGCCCGAGATCGGTGATCTGCGCGAAATGCTGAAAACGCCGATCTATAAAATTGTCCTCTTTCTGACGCATGAGGAGATGAAAGTCCCGATGGCGCTTGTCCCGCACTGCCGCACGACACAGTGGTTCGAGCTTGGGCACGACGTCATCTCCTTAGACGGCGGCAAGGAGAGCGCTATGGCAGACATTCTCGCGCGTTACGGCATCCCGCAGAGCGAGAGCATTGCGTTCGGCGATTCGGAAAACGACATTGCCATGCTCCGCGCCGCAGGAATCGGCGTTGCTATGGGAAACGCCACCAAAGAAGCCATGGATGCCGCCGATTACGTCACGGACGACTGCGACGATGACGGACTCCTTCATGCGTTGGAGCATTTTTCACTCATCTAATCAAAAACGCACGGGCAGCCGCCCGTGCGTTTTTGGGATAGATGGAAAATAATTACTGCTGTGTGTAGGGTCACATGAGTACGGAATAGACCAGATATGCGATATACCCGCTGACCATGATAACGCCCTGTGCTCTGTGGAATTTTTTGAAGAGCAGCGTCGGAAGCAGCGCAACTGCCGCTATGGCAAGGCAAACGGGCATGTCTAACGCGACGCTGGCGTTGGGAACCGTCAGCGTCCCGCCGGAGATAAACGAGCAGATAGGCAGGATCATCGTGATATCAATGATATTCGCGCCGATGATGTTGCCAACGGACATACTCCCCTGCTTTTTGACCAGGGAGGTAATCGCCGTAACCAGCTCCGGCAGCGATGTGCCGATGGCAATGAGCGTGATGGCAATAATGCGCTCCGGCACGCCGATCAGCTTTGCAAGATATTTTCCGTTATCCACCAGCAGGTTCGAGCCGATCGCCAGCGCAGCCGCGCCGAGGACAAATTTGAGAAGGTTGATCAGCAGGATCTTTTTCGTCACCTGCGGGCGCTCATTCTTCTCCTTCTGCTTGGAAGCGGAGTAAACATTCTCAACGATAAAGGCAACAAACAGCGCAAACAGCAGAACGGAGTCCCAAATCGTCACCGTTCCGTCCAAGCAGACCATCAGCAGCGTGAAGATGCTCATGAGCATCATAGCGGATTTCATGCCGATCTGCGCACGTTTGATTGCCATCGGTAAGAAGATGACGGACACGCCCATGATCAAGCCGGTGTTTGCCGTGACGGAGCCGATGGCGTTACCTATGGCGATTTCGGTGCTTCCGCCCGCCGCGGCAATGGACGAGGCGAAAACCTCAGGCAGCGTCGTTGCAATCGAGACGACTGTTGCGCCGACAATAAACTTCGGAATGCCGGACGCCTCCGCCATCCATGTCGCCGCATCAACAAAGACGTCGCCGCCCTTGATAATCAGACCAAGACCGAGTAAGAACAATAATATTGCGGACACGGTTTCCCAAGACATGAAATGCTCCTCCTAATGTAATCTTTCCGAAAAAACAAAAAAGACCTTTGGCACAATGCCAAAAGTCTCGTTCCTAACCGAAGTAAGGCGCATGACCACCGAAAAAAATTCGGGCGGTTGTTGACCATGCGATTTTAACTACTCCCTCTTAACAGGATGATTATAGCAGTTATTTCCCATTTTGTCAAGCATGACCTTTTCAAACACGCAAAATCCCGTAACAGAATGCCTTGGCGCAAAACATCCTCATCTCAATATATATGTCACTTCACTATGCCCCCCATTTTCCGGTCTTTTTCGATCAATCCACAACAGCATTCTTGCTTCTCCGAAAATAATTTGCTATAATATCCATGCTTATCATGCATGGAATTTTGCTATTTTCCGTGTAAATTCCGTTAAGGAGGCGTTTTCCATCAAGCAAAAGAAGAAAGACAGACTTTTCCGCCATCTTGGAAAGTGTCTCGGAAGCTACAAGCGCTGGACAATCGCGGCAGCGATCTTCGGCGGTGTCGAGGTCATATTGGAGATATTGATGCCCATTTTAATGTCCGTGATCGTGGACGGCGGTCTGTATCGGGAGGAGGACTTTATTCTGCGTTCTCTCTTTCCCGACACACTGGTTGCAAATCGCAATCGCTTTGTCCTCGTTGTCGGCGCGGTGATGGTCTTTGTCGCCTGCCTTTCGATGCTCTGCGGGCTGTTGAGCGCCCGCTGTTCCGCAGTTGCCAGTCAAGGCTTCGCGAAGAATTTGCGGAGCAACCTGCTGCAAAAGATCCAAGGCTTCTCCTTTTCCAACATCGACCGTTTTTCCACGCCGAGCCTTATCACCCGTGGCACGACCGACGTCAATACCGTCCGTACCTCCATGCACCAGCTTCTGCGCACGATTTCCCGCTCCCCGATCATGCTGGTCATGGCGACTGTGATGGCATTCACCATTGCGCCGCGACTCGCACTGATCTTTCTGCTCTCCATCCCGCTGCTCGCGGGCATACTGATTATATTGATGAAGATCGGGCAGCCGCGTTTCAAGCGGATGCTGCGAAAGACGGATGCCATGAACCGTGCCGTGCAGGAAAACTTCGTCAGCAGCCGCGTCGTCAAAGCATATGTCCGCGGTGACTACGAGTCCGAACGCTTCCGTGACACCGCAGAGGAGCTGCGTCAGGCAACGCTCTCCTCCTCCCGACTGTTCACACTGACCGGTCCGATCCAAATGCTCATCATGTGGGGCTGCACCATTCTTCTGCTCCTGTTCGGCGGCAGAGAGATCATCTTCCAAACCACAGGACTTCTGACAGGCGAGCTTGTCAGCCTCGTCTCTTACGCAACACAGGCGGTCAACTCTCTGACCGCGATCTCATGGCTCATCATGTCCATGTCCCGCGCGCAGGCTTCTCTTGTGCGAATCAACGAGGTCTTCGACGAATCACAGGATATTGCCGACGGTCCCTGCGACGAGCCGGTAAAGGACGGCAGCGTCGGTTTTGAGGATGTCTGCTTCAGCTATACCAAGAATGCGGACAAGCCCACTCTCGATCACATCACCGTTCATATTCGCAGCGGCGAGACGCTCGGAGTCATCGGCGGCACCGGCGAGGGAAAATCCACGTTTGTCAACCTGATCCCACGCTTTTATGACACACTTTCCGGAACCGTGCGCGTAGGCGGGCGTGATGTCAAAGACTATACGCTCCAAGCGCTGCGTGACGGCGTGTCGATGGTGCTGCAAAACGGCACGCTCTTTTCCGGCACGATTGCCGATAATCTCCGATGGGGCAAGCCCGACGCAACCCTTGCGGAAATGCAGGAGGCGTGTTCCATTGCCTGTGCGGACGAATTCATCGACCGCTTTGCCGACGGCTATGAAACGATGCTCGAGCAAAACGCCGCCAACCTATCCGGCGGTCAGAAGCAGCGCCTCCGTATCGCCCGCGCTGTCATAAAGCATCCGAAAATTCTGATTCTTGACGATTCCACCAGCGCCGTAGATATGACGACCGACGAGCATATCCGCAGCGCGCTGCGCACCGCTCTGCCGGGCACAACGAAAATCATCATTGCGCAGCGTATCGCCTCTATTATGACGTGCGACCGTATCCTCGTTTTGGACGAGGGAAAGCTTTCGGATATCGGAACGCATGAGGAGCTGATGTCGCGCAGCCATATCTATCGTGATGTCTATCAAAGCCAAATGCGAGAGGAGGCGGCTGTACATGGCGAAGGTTGAGCTGCGAAATTACCGCAAGGCACGCACGCCGTTCCGTACGCTCCTGCGCCTGTTCCGTTATTTTAAGCACTGCCGTCCCATTTTGATCTGCGCGCTTCTTTCCATCCTTGTCTATACCGCCGCAACTGTTGCTTCCTCCTATTGCATGCGGCCACTGGTCAATTTGCTGGAGGGCAGCGGTCTGACTCCGAATGAGACACAGGCAAAGTATCTTGCCCTATTGCTCGGGCTGGCAGGACTTTATCTGTTGAGCGCAGTGACGAATTATCTGCTGAACCGTCTGATGCTGGAATGCAGCACGGTCATCATGCGCGAGCTGCGCACGGAGCTTTTTGCGAAAATGCAGCGGCTTCCCATCAGCTACTTTGACGAGAATACCAACGGCAGCCTCATGAGCTATTTCACAAACGATATTGAAGCAACGAATGAGCTATTACAGCACAGCATCACGCAGCTTCTGATCTCCGTGATCTCTCTGATCGGTACGATTGCCATGATGCTTGTGTTAAGCATGAAGCTCTTTGCTATCATGGTTGTTCTCGGCGCGATTGTCACCGTTGTTGTGCGCATCACGACAAAGATCAGCGCCCGCAGCTACCGGGCGCAGCAGAAAAACGCCGCAGAGGTCAACGGCTATATCGAGGAGATGATCGCCGGTCAGCGCGATATCAAGGTCTTTACGCACGAAGCGGAGGTCATGCGGGACTTTGCCGTCATCAACGAGAAACTGTACGCCTCTGCAACCACGGCAACCACCGTCACCTCCATGGTCGGTCCCATTTTAAACAACCTCTCCCATATTTTCTACGCCCTCACCTGCGCCATCGGCGTGGTTTGGCTTACGGGCGAGGGTACGGGCGGTATCCTTATCACCTTCCTGCAATACATCCGCAATTTTGCCGAACGCGTCAGCCAAATCTCCGAGCAATTCAATTCCATCATGCTCGCCCTTGCCGGCGGAGAGCGTATCTTCGATGTGCTGGATATGCCGGACGAGCTTGACGAGGGCAGCGTCCGTTTAGAGCAGCGCGGCAGAGAATACGACTGGGTGCGCGCCGACGGAACAACGGTTCCTTTGCAGGGAGATGTCCGCTTCCACAATGTCGATTTTTCCTATGTTGAAGGCAAGCCCATCCTGCAAAAGCTCTCGCTTTACGCAAAGCCGGGGCAAAAAATCGCCTTTGTCGGCTCCACGGGCGCGGGCAAAACCACGATCACCAACCTCATCAACCGATTCTACGATATTCAGGGCGGTCAAATCACCTATGACGGCATTGATGTCCGCGAGATTCAGAAGGATGACCTGCGCCGCTCCCTCGGCATCGTTTTGCAGGACACCCACCTGTTTACCGGCACGGTCATGGAAAACATCCGTTACGGCAAATTGGACGCTACAGACGAGGATTGCATCCGTGCGGCGAAGATCGCCAACGCGCACTACTTTATTTCCCATTTGCCCGATGGCTATGAGACGGTGCTGCATTCCGACGGCGCAAATCTGAGCCAAGGGCAGCGGCAATTGATTGCCATTGCCCGCGCAGCCGTCTCCGAAGCCCCCGTGCTCATTTTGGATGAAGCGACCTCTTCCGTCGATACGCGCACGGAAAAGCTGATTGAACGCGGCTTAGACGGTCTGATGCGCGGACGCACGGTGTTTGTGATCGCGCACCGTCTGTCTACCGTCCGAAACGCCGACGCCATTCTCGTGTTGGAAAACGGAAAGGTCATCGAGCGCGGCAGCCACGCAGACCTTTTGCAGCAAAAGGGTCAGTACTACCGCCTGTATACAAACATGACGGAGCTTTCCTGATACTGTTTCTTGATTAAATTCTTTCATCAAGAATCCCGTTTGCTGCAAAAAACATTGGAGTCAGGCACAGCGCCTGACTCCGATTTTTTTGATAGAGTTTTTATTCCAAAGGAAGCAGAAGCTTCTGCCCCGGATAGAGTATATCGGGGTCGTTGATCCCGTTCAGCCCGACAATCATTCGCCAATTCGCCGCATAGTCGATCCCGTTTTCCGCGCAGATGGAGCTGAGGCTGTCCCCCGGGTTCACTGTATATACGACAAAGCTCGCATATTGCACCTGCTCTGTTTGGGACTGTGCGGGCGGTTCTTCCGGCACCGGTGCCTGCTCGGCTTGCTGCTCCGGATTCTCCGATGCTTCCGCAGCATGCTCCGTCGGAGGCGCCTGTTGCAGGGCGGAAAGCTGTTCCTCCTGCCGACAGAGCTGCTCCTCCTGCGCCTGCACTCTCTGTGTCAAGGCTTCCTGCTCCCTGCTCTGCTTTTGATAGCCGTAATACAGCAACGCAGTTGCAGCAGTCAGTGCCGCCGTGAGGAGCAACAGCAAAGCAAGTAGAATAGGAACAAGCTTTTTGCGCTTTCCGGGCGTTTCACCCCGTGCGGCTTGCTGCTCCCGCGCTTGCTTGATTTTCACGGGCTTATCCGGGTCATCATAGACATAAAAGCCCGGCAGCTTTTCAATTTTTCCGTTTTTTCGGCAGAAAAAGCCTCGCATATTTTGAACCGGATCTATCACATACGCCACTTGAAACGGCATATCAAAAAAGTTCTCTTGGATAAACAAATCATAATTTGAAAGGAAGATACCATAGCTCGGGTGCGTATGCTGCCAGCCGACGATCTTATCCTGCGGGAAGCTGCGCTCCTTCTCTTTATAGACATAGTCCCATGTTTCATGGGTAAAGGTCAAGGTTGACGCTGAGGCATCGGTGTATTTCGCCTCAATATAAGCGGAAATCACAACATGGGTTTTCCCGAGCGCCTCGGTATGGCTGCCGAGCAGAATGCTTCCCAGCTCCTTTGAGGTATTTGAAGCCGCAAATCTTTCCAGCGCTCGATAGACCTCCTGCTTGATATAAACCTTTACCTCCTCGTTTTCGGGCGAGCCGACAGAAACAAAATTCAGCGGAAGCTGCATCGGCTGTTCCTCCTCACGTTCGCTCTCGAAAAGCTCAATTTCAAATTCCTGATTCATAGCAATCTCCTTCAGGCAAACAACGATATGATCAAAACAATCAAATAAACGGCAGCACCGATTGTCGCAGCCGCAATATTGACGCCTCCTTTGCGCAAAAGCAGGTTCTCCTTCTGCACCGGCAGAAGCTTTGCGGCATCTGCAACAAGCTCCTCAATTTGCAGGAGATAAAGATAATTTGCAAACATCGCCAGCACGGCATATCCCAGCGTCAGGAGCAGCCAAAGCCACAGGTTGGAAAGCATCGTGACCACACACGCCGCAAGCAGAACTACCACACCGAGCCCGTACATTTTTCGATAGAGGAGCCAAAACGGCGCGAAAAGAAATGCCGCCCAGTTCCATGAGAGCAAAGCGTGATTTGCACGCAGCGTTTGGAAAATCGGAAGATAATACTCTGTCTTTTCCGCAATGAATTGTTCCGTTGTAGGATCGGGCGAAGAAAAAGCTCTGAACGCCGTCTGTGATGCAGGCGCAGCGTAGGGGCGGTCAAACCGAATTGCCTGGAAATTGCCCGATTCAGAGCGCTGCACATAGCTGGGCTGCGCTGTTTGCCTCGGTGACTGGATCGTGCCTAAACAGCCAAAGGTCGTGCAGCCCTGATTCTCGATCCAGCACTCCTTATGGTGCGGCATCTCGCACGCGCTGCAAACAACGATCTCCTCCGTTTCTTGCATTGCGCTTTTACAAAAAGGGCAAAGCTTACCGACGTATTGGTTCATCCCGCCTCATCCCCATTGCTCGTCTCGTCGTCGGAGTCACTCTGCGGCGGCAGCTCCTCAGTCGCTTCCGGCGCAGTGTTTTCCGTCGGTTCCGTGCGCTCGGTGGATGCTATTTCCGTCGTATCGGCATCATTCATACGCTGCTCCAAGACGGAAATTTTCGCAAACAATTCGTTCAGATAGTCTTCCGCCTGGCGGAAGCCGTCCTCTATGCTGCTAGCATTTCTCTGCACCGAAGCCTTCAGCGTATTGAATTCCCGATGCAGGCTGAACAGGGAAAAGCTCAGTGCCGCAACACAAAATATCAGCACACCGAGAAGTATGTTTTTCAGCAGTCCGCTGCGTGCAGTCTCCCTTCGCTCCGCGACCTCCGAAGCGTCCTGTCTTCCCTCAGTAATTTTGATGCCGGGCTTGTCAAACAGGTAAAAGCCTTTGCAGCGCTCAAGGCTCTCGTTGATCCAAAAGAAAAATCCTTCCGTGTTCTGAATCGGATCTACCACAAGCGCGACCTCATAGTCCTCCCGAAAGAAGTTTTCCTGAATAAACTTATCATGTCCCGATAAGAAAATGCCGAAATTGGGATGTGTATGGATCCATCCGACAATCTTTTTCGACGGGTATTTTTTGTCAATCGTCTTGTGCCAATAATTCCATGTCTCATGCGTAAACGTCAGTGTCGTCGGTGTTGCCTCACAGCCCTGCGCCTCAATGAAGCCTTCAATCACAATGTGCGTCTTATCAAAAGCTTGGATAATTCTCCCGACCAGCACGCCGCCGCTCTCGTTCACCGTCTTTTTCTCCGCAAATTTATGGATCTCCCGGTAGACCTTTTGCGAAATATAAATATTCTTGTTTTCTTCGACATGCTCGCCGACCGGCACGATATTCTGCGGGAGCAGATTTTCCGCAGCCGCGTCTTTGGAAACGGCAGGCTTTTTTCCTTTCTTTTTTGCCATCTCACTCACTCCAATAAGTCGATTTCAAAGTCTGTCCGTTCTCTCGGATCTTGGACGAACTTTAGATTCTTTCGTTTTTCATGGGAAAGCAGGCATACAAGCACGATGTTTAGAATGATCGAGCAAGCAGCCACTCCCAGCACGATATACAGCAGCGGAGATTTTTTCGTGACCGTTCTTGGCGCTTCCTCCGGCGCAGCCGCCTCGGTGTGCGCCGGCAAGCTGACATTGGGTTCCTCGGAGCTCTTTTCAATATGACCGGCGACATTCCCTGCGGCATCCAGCGGTACCTCAAGCTCCCTGAGGTATTCGCAAACGGTTTCCATCGGGATCGCAAGTCCGATTCCCTCACTGTCCGCAAGCTTCATGGTGTTGACGCCGAGAACCTCCCCGCGTTCGTTCAGCAGCGGCCCGCCGCTGTTTCCCTCATTGATGGCAGCGTCAAGCTGGAAATAGCTGTCGCTGCCGATCATTCTGTCCTTTGCGGAGAGGATCCCCTTTGTCAGCGTATACGCCATGCTTTTCGGTGCGCCGACGGCAAAAACATCGTCTCCGACGCGGAGCTCATCTTGATCCGCAAGCTTGAGGTATTGCAGCGTAACGCCCTCGACACCGAGCACGGCGATATCCCTTCGCTCGTCCATGCCGATGATAAATGCGGCATATGCTTCTCCCCCATAGGTGCGCACGACCACCTCCGACGGATCGGAGATCACATGCGCGTTACTGATGATGCAGTTCTCCCCAACGGCAAATCCGCTGCCGATGGCATTGCCGGAATAGATGACAAACACGGACTCATACACCGCTTCCGCGTCAAAAAGGATTGCTGCGGCAGAAAATGTGAAAGCGAACAATACCGCTGCGGCAAAACAGAAAATCAACGTACGTTTTAAGCCTTTCATGGTATTGTCCGCCTTCCGTAAAGATATCCGAGGCCCGCCGCAATGTTCAGCGAAATTCATAACGGATCGCAGGGATCACTTTGTTTGAAATACAAGGACAGAATTGCCGATTGCAATTGTGTCTCCCCTTCTGAGGACATGCCTTGCAATGCGGCTTCCGTTGACAATCGTACCCATCGGTGTGCCGCAGTCATAGAGAACATAGCTGCTTCCCTGTAATTTAATGTCGCAGTGATGCGGCCCGACAAGCTTATCCTTGAAAAGAACGATCGTATTTTTGCCGTTGTTGCCGATGCTCGTTGTTCCGGCAAAAACGAGGTATTCTTTTCCTTCAAACTCGCCGCGGATCACCTTGAGCCATGCCTGCTTTGCAAACTGCTCCAATAAGCCGACACCCAAGCCGATCAACAGACCCATCAGAACGATGCCGACGCCTCTGGATACAATGTCATTCGGGATCAGATCACAGAAGAAATTGAATAAGAAGCCGCCGAGGAAAGCCCCGACAGTGCCGCCGAGAACGCAGAACAGGATACGCTTCCCGGCAGGCTTAATCAAGCCCACTGACAAGCCGACACCAAGACCCATGACAGCCCAGCCGAGCCCTCGGAGCAAAGCCAAAGCAAGCTCAGAGCTGTCATCCTTCAGCATTGTTGCATACATCCACTGCGCAAGATAGCCGCTGATAAAGCCGAGCACAATGGAGCACAGTGCGCCGACGGCGGCGTACAGCAGCGCTTTTTGCGCCGAGCCGTAGAATACGCCCTCGCCGATACCGAGGAAAATGCCGATCATCAGCGCGATGATGGCGCTCCAAATCGCCGAGTCCAGCCTTACCGCATTGGCAACCGCATCGCTGATCGCGTCAGTATCCTCATCAAACTCATAATAATATGCGCTGTAGAACGCTTCCTCGGCTTTTTCATCATACTCGTCATATTCGTCAAAATATTGAAGCGCCTTATCATTCGCTTCGTAGGAGTACCAGCTGATAAAAGCGTCGGTATCGTCAGAGTCGATATTGTTCTTCTTCGCGTAGGACACAAATTCCTGATATCCATTTTCAAATGCCTCGTCCGCGCGGTCGGAAGCTTCCATCCACTCACAAAGATAAGGATAGCCCATTGCATTTAGAATATCGGACTCATCGAACACGCCGCCGATCAAATCGGAGAGAATAAAACCGAGCAGCGCGCCAAGGAGCCCCCACAGGATGCCCTTTACCAAGATGGTCTTAAAGTTGACCCTTCTGCTCCTCTGCCCGACTCCGTCACGCAAGGTCTGCATTCGCTGAGCAGTCGGTACAAACGCAATGCCGGCAAGCTCCTCCGCAGTGATCTCAAAGTCGTTTCCATCGTTCGGTGCCTCAGCTACGGGCGCGGCAGGCACGTCCAAAGCCATATGGTTCTCAAGCAGCTCCGTTTTCTCCGGCGGCTCCGCTGCTTCTGCGGCGTCGTCAAAAAGATCGATCTCCACCGACGCGCTTGCGGAGGCATAGTCCGCAACATGAAGTTCCGCCGTTCCGACAGGGAATAGGTGCTTGTTCTCAATTGCCCACTTTGCAGCGTCAGCGCACAGAGGACTGGCTGAGTTCCATGATTTATACTGGATCATATCGCCGATATGAATGATAATGTCCGAAAGAGACTCCCCTGCACCCCAAATATCCCCGATACAGATTTGACCGTCGCGGAAGTTCGGATGCCAAATCGGCGTTAGGATCCTGCAAATCGGCTTGTAGCGCGGATACTCCGCGTGCAGCGTAATTTCTACCTCATGGCGGCAGAGAACGCCTATCTGACCGTCCGGCTGCACATAAATGCCGTTAACGTAATAAGTAACATGGTACTTTTCCGGAGGTTCGGTGCCGACAGGTGTTACAACGATATATTTGTGACCTGCAAAGTCCTTCTTCACCTGTTCCCAGTCAGAGTAAAGTCTGCGCATTCTTGCAGTCATACGTTTCCCTCCCTATATGCCGTCAAATACTTCCGCCTCGTCCGCAGAAAGCTCATAGTATCGCGTACGCATCCCGCTTCTTCCGCAGAGAATGTGCAGTAACGGCAGTCCGATCTCAAACGGTGTTTTATCCAAGAACGGTTCTGTTCCGCTCAAGCTGTGAATGCTGTCAAAACGCATCTGTCCGCCGCATTTGGGGCAAACAAGCGTTTCACCCCTCAGCTTATGCACCGGCAAAAAAAGTGGCTTTTCCTCTCCGCAAGCGCAGACAGCCTCGGTCGCGATCTCGCGGTCAAAATCAAGGGCCGCATTTTCGCCCAAATCATGCCGCACCCGCTCCAGCATTTCCCGCAGTGTGACGCTTCTGGCGGACCATGGCATCTCCACGATCTCCTCATAAATGTCGTGACTCATGCAGTCCGGCTTCTCCTGATATTCCACAACATAGGAGTCATGCGTCAAGCCGTTAAACACATAGCCCTTTCCCGCAAGCGTGGGCAGGTTTCTGTCGCTGTGCAGCAGCTTCAGCATCTCCTGCACCTGAATTCCCGCGATAATGGAGGACGAGGTGGGCGTGGTCGGGATCTTCCCCTCCGACATCTGCTGATGCGTCAGCAAAGCGCAGGATTTCCGCTTGTTAATCAGCCTCCAGTCCATCTCCGTCATAGTGCACTCATAGCATGCGCCGTGACCCGGAACAAACACCCGTGCAAAACCGTTCAGCGCCTCAATCGCACCGTCAATCCACGGCTTGTTGACCTTATAGCAGGACTGATTGATCGCAAGGCGGGCTTCCCGATTATCCAAGCCACCGAGTACTACGTCCATCCTCCGAAACACGCCGAGTCCCACGTCATCAATCACGTTTGACACAAACGCCTTGACCTTCACATCGGGATTCATCTCCATCGCGCGTTCCGCAGCTACCTCTGCCTTATAGCGTCCGACATCACTTGCGCGATACAGGACGGAGCGCGTCAGGTTGGTGCTTTCAATCGCATCAATATCAAATACAAGGATCCTTCCGATTCCGAGAAGCGTCAGATTCTTGATCAACTCGTTTCCGAGCGCCCCCGCGCCGACGACCATCACCGTCGCCCTTCGCAGACGATCCTGATCCCACCACGGAATCAGACGCAGTCGGCTGTAGCGATCCTCCTCAAAGTCCTCACGGCGCAGTTCAATTTCCCTCTCCATCACAGCCCTCAGCCCGCCGTGATTTCCGGCTGCAAACGCAGTACATCCCCGTCGCGCACCCCGGCTTCGCCGAGCGTCTGCGTTTCAAGAAGCTGACGTCCGGTGACCTTGTGGATAAATTTGTAGCTGATGGGATTCCCATCCGGACCGACAGAGGGAAGCTTAATTTTTTCAATCAGCTTCACCATAATAATGCCGCAAATAATATCGTCCGGCAAGCCGACCTTTTGCTCCTTATTGCCGGTAGCGTCCACGATGACAACATTCACTTTTCCCATAATTAACGCTCCTTTTCAGCGCATTTTTTAATATTCACAGCTCATCTCAGAATATCAATTTTCCGTTTTAAGCCCTCAGTATGTTCCGCAGGCACCCCAATCGGTTAGTTGTTTGTCTTTTTATAGGTGACCTCAAGACCCTTATCCGGGTGATATTTCCACGAAACGGTAATGCCCAGCTCCTCGAAGGTCTCTGTCTGTTTGCCGTCCGCTCCGGTGGTCTCGCCCATTTCACTAAACAGAGAATCCGGCAGACCCAAAGCGTTGTTCACGTCCTCAACGGCATAATAAGCGGAGGGATACGCCAAACCGTTATCATCCTCGTCATAAGGATTGGTGTCAATGCTCAGATAACTGCCGTCGGAACCGACCTTCGCCCAAACAGGGCTGCAATACTCATCATAAAGCTTGTCAAAATCAGGGCCCTTGCTCCCGCTGAGAGATACGATCAAAACAATAGCAATGATAACAACTGCGGCTGCGGCAATGCCGATGATCAGCGGCAGCATTTTCTTTTTGCTGTTGGTCTTTTGAACGCCCGCGTTATACTGATTGATCGCGGAGGCTACTGCACCGTCAACGGTAAGTCCCGCCTTATGACCGCATCTGTGGCAGAATTCCTGCCCATCCTGCAGCTCTGCGCCGCAATTCGCGCAGTAATTCGTCTGCTTTCTGACTCTGGGTGTTCCGCATTTCGGACAAAAATCCTGCCCGTCTTCGAGTGCATTGCCGCAGGTTCCGCACACTGCCGCCGGACGAGGGGGCTGTGCCGCATATTGCTGCTCCTTACAGCCGAACGTCGTGCACCCTCCGTTTTCTGCCCAGCAGCTTTTGTGATGCGCAATTCCGCAGGAAGGGCAGACGATAACTGCATCCCCCTCTTTCAGCTCCGTTTTGCAAAATGGGCACACCTTGCCGACATAGCTTTCCATTCGCAGCTCCTCCTTCTCTACAGTTGTTGTAATATGTGGCTGGCTCCGCCGGGCAAAGCAAAGCAAGCAGAGCCTATACATGGATTGTACATTAGGTCATTCTATTTGTCAAGGCGTTCCAACATATTTTGTAAAATCTCGCCGCATAATCTCATACTAATTCTTTGCCGGCCTTCTTGGGGTGCTTGCTGCGAGGCATTACTTTGCGCCACCCATGGCGGTGCAGCACAAAATAAATCTGTCCATTGCTGACAGGGTGGTCAACCGCGCTTTGATATGCTTTCGCGATTTCGCTGATCTCTATCATTTCGCCCTTCTCTGCGTGTTCCTTGAAGGGCGCGAGAATCGCTACTTCTTCCTCTACACTCATATTGCGATGAATGCCGCCGTAATGATTGCCGGAAATTGCTTCAAGACCGTGATCCCTATATTTTGCTACAAGGCGTGTCACAGAGACGGCATGGAAGCCTGTTGCTTCTGCAACCTCACCGGCTTTTGCCCCTTTTGCCGCAGCTTCAGTGCTTATAATCTCGCCTCTGCCCGCTTATCTTTATTATCCCGGCAAACTCGTTCAATTGTTTTGATTTCCTCTTCACTGAATATATATCCGGAAGCCATATATATCACCCATATTCAGTATATCGCATCCTTGCAAATGAACCGTTTTATTAAGAAATAGTATCACAATGAGGAAAAGGAAGCAACGCCATCCAACTGATTTCCGGTCAAAAAACCGGCAAGGAGCCACGTACAGCACAAAGATGTGGGCAGACCAGAAGCCCGCCCACACCTTTTAGGTAATTCAGTTTTTATTTACTGAGACAACGATACAGGAAGGTCACGATTTGTGCGCGGGTGCAGTCCTCATCAGGGCTGAAGGTAGTAGCGGAGGTACCCTTGGTAATGCCGTTCTCCGCAGCCCACAGTACTGCATCTGTGTAGTAAGTGCCCTCCGATACATCGGCGAAGGGATTCGTCCTACCGGCATCCGGCATGCCCTGCGCACGCCACAGGAAGGTAGCGATATGCGCACGGGTGCAAATCTCCTCAGGGCTGAAGGTAGTAGCGGAGGTACCCATGGTAATGCCGTTCTCCGCAGCCCACAACACCGCCTCATAGTAGTAGCTGCCTTTGACCACATCCTTGAAGGGCATCTCGCTGCTCTTGGGAGCCGGACATCCGGCAGCGCGCCACAGGAATGTGACTGCCTGCGCACGGGTGCAGGATTCATCGGGGCTGAACGTGGTATCGGATGTGCCATTGGTGATGCCAACTTCCACTGCCCACAGAACAGCATCGAAGTAGCAAGCATCGTCGGGGACATCCTCAAAAGGCATCACCTTGGTATAGCCGCACACGGTGCATGTTCTGCCGCTGAATGTATGAACCGCTCGCTCACACTCGGCTGCGCAAACGGTGCAGCAGCTCCAATGCTCGGTGCCGTTGTGTTCCCATTCACCGGGAGTATGACCGGTGGCAGCGATCTTCCAGCTATCCTTTGCGATCTCGTTCGTGCCTGCTTCATCGGAGAAGTATTTATGGCAGACGGAGCAGGTCCAGTATTCACTGTTGCCGTCCTCGGTGCAGGTGGGAGCCTTCGCCTCGGTCTTGGTCAGGCTGTGACCCGTGGCGTCGATGACCCAGCTATCCGCCTCGATCTCGGTCGTGCCATTCTCGTCGGAGAAATACTTGCCGCAAACAGAGCAGGTCCAGTATTCGCTGTTGCCGGGTTCCGTGCAGGTGGGCTCCTTCGCCTCGGTCTTGGTCAGGCTGTGACCCGTGGCGTCGATGACCCAGCTATCCGCCTCGATCTCG
>CAMAEX010000010.1:0-19711 GCA_945832065.1 uncultured Clostridia bacterium
AGCTGATCGAAAAATACAGTCAATTAGACAGTCCGTATTACACCGTAGATTATGCCGAGCTTGCAGACGGCACATGGAAAGTCATCGAAGCCGGTGATGGAAGCGTTTCCGGTCTGTCGGATCATCAGGATGCAAAGCAATATTTCCGGGCATTGTTTCAATGCTTCAAATAGCCTTTGATGAATATAAACGCCGCTTGCGTGTCGAGGAGGTCGTGGATATGATCTGTCCGAAGTGTCAAGCAAAAGATATCATCAAAGTAACATACGGTACCCCCGCAGTACGCCATATGTTATCGTCTTCGGAATACATGGAGAAACTTGAGCATGAAGAGATCGTGCTTGGTGGCTGTGTGATTCGTCCGGAAAATCCCGCTTATTATTGTCGTGCTTGCAAATGCAGATTTGGCACGCTTTTAGAAACCATGCCGAATCTATTCAAACTGTTTCAGCGCTGACTCGGTGTGGCGCAGAGGTTGCAACACAGTTTGAAATCGCCTCTGCGCCGTCCTCGCCCTCGACCCGCGCCCCTCCTACCAAAACGACCCCGCCCGCATCTACGGCATGCGCTTCGCCGACCGCAACATCCGCTTCGCCGTGAACAACACCACCCTCACCGTCTGCGGTGTGGAATGAGAAAAGAAAGCAACGGTATCCCCCGATCCCCCTGCCGCAGCAACAGCGAGTTGCTTGTTTTTTCGAATCGAAGATGATATGCTGTCTATGAGGTGATCATGATGGAAACAAAAGATGTGCTCTATGCATTGCGAACCAAGCAGGAGCTCACACAAGACGAGCTTGCGGAGAAAATTCATGTTACAAGGCAAGCTGTATCCCGCTGGGAAACCGGCGAAACCGTGCCCAATACGGAAACGCTGAAGCTGCTTTCCAAGCTGTTTGACATTTCGATCAACACGCTTTTGGGTTCTCCGAGGAAGCTGATTTGCCAATGCTGCGGTATGCCGCTGGAGGATGCCTCCATCAGCAAAGAGCCTGACGGCAGCTTTCAGGAAGATTACTGCAAGTGGTGCTACTCTGACGGCAAATTTGTTTACACCAATCTCGAAGAGTTGACCGATTTTCTCGTCGGGCATATGTCAAGCGAAAACTGGCCGCCGGAGCAGGCGCGTGCCTATTTTGAAGCACAGCTCCCAACACTGAAGCACTGGCAGTCAAAGAAATGAGCGGCTGCATGAGGACAGTCCGTAGCAGTGACGCACGGGAAAGCGCAGCAAAATATGCCCGACGACAGTCGTGATGGGAGGATTTCATTTTGTTCAAAATTTTATTTGTTTGCCACGGCAATATTTGCCGCAGTCCGATGGCGGAATTTTTGATGAAAGCGCTGGTCGCAGAGAAGGGGCTTTCGGCGCGGTTTGAGATCGCCTCTGCGGCGACGAGTGACGAGGAGCTGGGCAATCCCGTCTATCCGCCCGTTGCCGCACTGCTGCGGGAGCGCGGAATCTCCTGCAAGGGCAAGACCGCCCGTCAGCTCCGCCGCGGGGACTATGATTGTTATGACTATATCATCGGCATGGACGGAGCCAACCGGCGCAATATGCTCCGTCTGTTCGGCGGCGATCCCAAGGGAAAAGTCTCGCTTCTGCTGGACTTCACCGACCATCCGCGCGATGTAGCCGACCCTTGGTACACTCGCGACTTCCGCGCCGCAGAGCGGGACATTGACGAGGGCTGCCGCGCATTGTTGCAAAAGCTGTCGGAATAACTGCTTGCATTTGAGTAAAAACGGGTGTATAATATGCCCGACAAATAAAGACAGGGGAGCTTGTACAGGCAGGCTGAGAGGAAGTCCTCCAACTTCGACCCTTTACCTGATGCGGGTAATGCCGCCGTAGGAAGTCGTTACGCAGATTTTTTACAGGAGGCATCCGAAGAGGGCGTCTCCTGTTTTGTTTGATACGATTTTGAAAGGAGGCTGCGGCAGTCCACGAACCGTGGCGGGCTGAGGGGGAGCGCCCTGAGCCTTGTAGAACAGCGATGGGAAGCCGTGTTCCGGCGTGAGAGGATGCCAGCAAGCATCGACCGACCTTCCGTGCAGTCTCGACAGGAGAACTGTATTTATTTTTGGAAGCGTCGCTGTATACAGCCGTTTCCGATCCATTTCAAAGGAGTGTCAAATCATGAAAAAAGTCAATGTAAAAAAGCTGGCGGTCGCCGCCTTATTCTGTGCCGTCGCCGTTGTCGGCAGTCTGTTTTCCTTCCCGATCTTCGGAAGCAAATGCTCTCCCGTGCAGCATATGGTAAACATTCTCTGCGCCGTGCTGCTGGGTCCGGGCTACGGTGTCGGCGCAGCCTTTGCCGCGTCGCTGATCCGCAATCTGCTGGGCTTGGGCAGCCTGATGGCGTTCCCGGGCAGCATGTTCGGCGCGCTGCTGTGCGGACTTGTTTATTGGAAAAGCAAAAATATCATGGCGACCCTGCTCGGCGAGGTCTTCGGCACATCGGTCCTCGGCGGTCTGTGCGCCTATCCCGTCGCCATTTTCCTGATGGGAAAGAGCGCCGCCGATATCGCCTTTTATGCCTACATCATCCCGTTTTTGATCTCTACCGCAGTCGGCGCGGTCATTGCCACGATTTTGGTCTACAGCTTGAAGGAAGCCAACGCGCTGCAAAAGATGCAGGCAGCCTTCACTCGGTAACGGAGGCGGCCCTATGTTCCAAACGATTTTTGAAAACGTCAGAAATACCTGTCCCTTAATTCACAACATCACGAATTATGTCACGGTTAACGACTGCGCCAATATCGTGCTTGCCTGCGGCGCGTCCCCGATCATGGCAGACGATAAAGAAGAGGTCGCGGAGATCACCGCGCTTTGCGCCGGGTTGAATATCAACATCGGCACATTGAACAGCCGCACGATCGACTCCATGTTGATCGCTGGGAAGGCAGCCAATGCCCTGCACCACCCGGTGGTGTTCGACCCGGTGGGTGCAGGTGCCTCCAAGCTGCGCACGGAAACCGCCTACCGTCTTTTGGAGGAGGTGCAGTTTGCCGTCATTCGGGGAAATATCTCCGAGATCAAGACCCTCGCCTCCGGCGCAGGCACCACAAAGGGCGTAGATGCGGACGTCGCGGACCGGGTCACGGAGGACGACCTGAGCGAGGTCGTCGCCTTCGCAAAAGCGTTTGCCGCCAAAACCGGCGCCGTCATTGCGATCACCGGCGCGATCGACATTGTCGCAGACGGCGAGACAGCCTATTGCATCCGCAACGGGCACCCGATGATGTCCTCCATCACCGGCACAGGCTGTCAGCTCTCCGCCATGACCGCCGCCTTTGTCGCCGCTAATCCCAACGAGCCTTTGAAAGCGGCTGCGGCTGCGGTGTGCGCCATGGGACTTGCCGGAGAGCTCGCCCATCGGAGGCTCAGCCCAATGGACGGCAACTCCACCTATCGGAACTATATTATTGATGCCATTTATCATCTCACCCCCGCGCAGTTAGAAGAAGGTGCAAACTATGAAGTGCGATAAAAAACACATGCTGCTCTACGCGGTCACAGACCGGGCATGGGTCGGCAAGCAGAGCCTGTATGAACAGGTGGAATCCGCCCTGAAGGGGGGCGCGACCTGTGTCCAACTGCGGGAAAAGGAGCTGAGTGACGCTGATTTCCTCACAGAAGCGATAGAACTGTCCGCCCTGTGCAAACGCTACGGTGTTCCCTTCTTTGTCAACGACAATGTGGAAATCGCCATACAGTGCGGCGCAGACGGCGTCCATGTCGGGCAGGAGGATATGGCGGCGGCACAGGTACGGCAGCGTGTCGGCGAACACATGATGATCGGTGTCTCCGTCCACTCGGTCGAAGAAGCCTTGGAAGCGGTAAAAAACGGCGCGGACTGCCTCGGTGTAGGCGCGATGTTCTCCACCTCCACCAAAACGGACGCGGATGTTTTGCCGCAGGAGGTACTGCGGGACATCTGCGCGGCGGTGGATATCCCCGTGGTCGCCATCGGCGGGATCAACAAAGCCAATCTAATGCAGCTCTCCGGCACCGGTGTAGACGGCGTGGCATTGGTCAGCGCCATCTTCGGCGCAGAAGACATTGAGAGCGAATGCCGCCGGCTCCGCGCCATGTCGGAGGAAATGGTGCAGGGATGAAGCTGAAAGGCATCATTTTTGATTTTGACGGAACGCTGTTTGATTCCATGTATATCTGGGACACGGCAGGAGAAACCTATCTCCGTTCCCTCGGCAAAGCGCCGAAGCCCTCCCTGCGGGAAGCCGTAAAAACCATGAGCCTGCAGCAATCCGCCCGGTATTTGCAGGAGGAATACGCCCTCGGTCTCTCCGTCAAGGAGATCATACAGGGGATCAATCAAACGATAGAGCATTTTTACCTTTATGAAGTCCAACCCAAAGCGGGCGTTTCTGATTTTCTGAAGCAGCTTGCGGAGGCAGGCGTTTCCATGTGCATCGCCACGGCGACCGACCGATATCAGATTCAAGCCGCCTTGCAGCGCTGCGGCATGGAGGGGCTGTTTTCCGCGATTTTCACCTGCTCCGAGGTCGGGCGCGGCAAGGACGAACCGCTCATCTACCGCAAGGCTATGGAAGCGCTCAGCACCGACCGCAGCAATACGATCGTTTTCGAAGACGCTTACCATGCCGCGCAAACCGCCAAAAGCGACGGTTTTTTCACGGCAGCGGTATTTGACAAAAGCGAAACCCGACAGGAAGCACTGCGGGAAATCTGCGACTGCTACCTCTCGGATTTTACACATACGGAATCCTTTTGGAAGCTTGCATCGGCAGGATAAGCCGATCGCTTCAAGCGGCAGACCGGGGGCACCACTCTCTGCCGCTCAATAAAAATAATGCTGAACACGAAGGGAGAAAAACAATGAAAACAGCATTATCAATCGCTGGCAGTGATTGCAGCGGAGGCGCCGGTATTCAGGCCGATCTGAAAACGATGACCATGAACGGTGTTTATGCCATGAGTGCGATCACCGCACTGACGGCGCAGAACACCACCGGCGTGACAGGGATCATGGAGGTAACTCCTGCATTCCTAAAGCAGCAAATCGACATGATCTTTACCGACATCTGGCCGGACGCGGTGAAGATCGGCATGGTTTCCGGCGCAAAGCTGATTGAAACCATCGCGGAACGGCTCCGCTATTATCAGGCGGACAACATCGTGGTAGACCCGGTGATGGTCGCCACCTCCGGCGCCTGCCTGCTGGAGTCTGACGCCCTCGACACGCTGAAGCGGGAGCTGCTTCCCTTGGCTGCGGTCATCACGCCGAACATTCCCGAAGGGGAAATTCTCTCGGGGATGCATATTCAAACCGAGGAGGACATGACCGCTGCCGCCAAGCAGATCGGCGATGCCTACGGCTGCGCGGTTCTGCTCAAGGGCGGCCACAATGTCAATGACGCAAACGATCTGCTCTATACAAAGGGAGAACTAAAATGGTTCCACGGCAAGCGCATCGACAACCCGAACACCCACGGCACCGGCTGCACCCTCTCCTCCGCCATCGCCTCCAATCTCGCAAAGGGCTTTGATTTGGAAGCCTCCGTGCAGAGAGCCAAGGACTATATTTCCGGCGCGCTGTCCGCCATGCTCGATTTAGGGCAGGGCGTCGGACCCATGAATCACGCCTTTGCCCTGCAGGGCGAATTTGCAAAGGAGGCAAACTGAAATGAAAGAAAAACGCACCTCCGTATTTGAAAACGGTCTGATCTGGTTCGGCGCGGGCGTGTCCATCGCGGAGATCGTGACCGGTATTTCTTTCGCCCCCCTCGGCTTTACCAAGGGTCTGCTTGCGATCTTGATCGGTCATGTCATCGGCTGCATCATGCTGTTCCTCGCCGGTCTGATCGGCGGCAAGGTCCGCAAGAGCGCCATGGAAACAACAAAAATGAGCTTTGGCGGCAAGGGCGGTCTGCTCTTCTCCATCCTCAATGTCATCCAGCTCGTCGGTTGGACCGCCATTATGATCTATGACGGCGCACTTGCCGCAAACGGCATTTGGGACATTGGAAATTGGATCTGGTGTATCGTCATCGGCGCGCTGATCATTCTCTGGGTGCTGATCGGCATCAAAAACCTCGGCAAGGTAAACACCGTTGCCATGGCAGCGCTCTTCGTCCTCACGATCGTCTTGAGCTTCGTGATCTTCGGAAAAGGCACCATGCAGAGCGTTGCCGGGGAAGGCATGACCTTCGGCGCGGCGGTGGAGCTGTCCGTCGCAATGCCTCTTTCGTGGCTGCCCCTCATCAGCGATTATACGAGAGACGCAGAAAAGCCCTTCAAGGCCACCGCCGTCAGCGCCCTGGTCTACGGCATCGTGAGCTGCTGGATGTATGTGATCGGCATGGGCGCTGCGATCTTCACCGCCGAGTCGGATATTGCGCAGATCATGCTGAAAGCGGGTCTCGGCATTGCGGGCTTGCTGATCGTCGTCTTCTCCACCGTCACGACCACCTTCCTGGACGCTTACTCCGCAGGCATTTCCGGCGAATCCATCTGGTCAAAGATCAACGGCAAGTGGGTTGCCGTGGGCGTTACCGTGATCGGCATCGTCGGCGCTGTCACTCTGCCCCTGTACGATATCACCGATTTCCTCTATTTTATCGGTTCGGTGTTCGCCCCGATGATCGCCATTCAGATCGCGGACTTCTTTATCCTGAAAAAAGAGCCCTGCAAGCGGGCATTTGACATCAAAAATCTGATCCTGTGGCTTGTGGGCTTTGTGATCTACCGTCTGCTGATGCGCGTGGATATCATTGTCGGCAACACCCTGCCCGATATGCTCATCACGATCCTGCTCTGCGTCGCGGTACACATGGTCACGAAGAAGCTCTCTCGGAGCGCAAAGTCATGAGACGGTGTGTGATCGTCGGCGGCGCGGAGATTCGGGACTATCCCGCCATCCGGCAGTACCTCCGCAGCGGCGACTTTTTCCTTTTCTGTGACAGTGGCTTGCGGCACATGGAGGGGCTGAACGCCGCGCCCGATTTGATCGTCGGGGATTTTGATTCCCACGCGAATCCGAATTTGCCCGTGGAAACGATCATTCTCCCCTGCGAAAAGGACGATACGGACACGGTCTTCGCAATGAAAACAGCAGTGGCGCGGGGCTTCTGTGATTTCCTGCTGCTCGGCGTGATCGGCGGGCGTTTAGATCATACATTGGCAAACGTGTCCGCCTTGCTTTGGCTCTACCATCAAGGGAAAACCGCCGTCGCGGTGGACGATTATTCAGAAATGGAGATCGTGTCCGAAAAATCGGTACAGATACCGGCGCACTATCCCTTCTTCTCCCTGCTCAACATCAGCGGCACAGCGGAGGGGATCACGATCAAAAACGCCAAATACCCCCTGGAAAACGCCGCGATCCAATGCGATTATCAGTACGGCGTCAGCAACGAAGTCCTCCCCGGAAAAACCGCAGAGGTCACCGTCTCCAAAGGAGAGCTGCTTCTCATCAAAGACAGAATATAAAAAACAAATCAGTATCCGACCTTCCGGATACTGATTTGTTTTATGTAGGTTCGGGAAACGTTATCCCAAGGCGACATCCAATACCATCATTAGAGTAAAGCCGACGGCAAAGAAGATCGTGCCGATGTGGGAATGCTCCCCCTCGGACATCTCGGGAACCAGCTCCTCCACGACGACATACAGCATCGCGCCCGCCGCAAAGCCGAGCACATAGGGTAAAATCGGCACCACGAGGCTTGCCAGCGCAATGGTCAGTCCCGCACCGATGGGCTCGATCACGCCGGAGAGGACGCCGTAGCCGAACGCCTTGCCCCGCCGCATTCCGTTGCTCTTGAGCGGCATGGAAATAATTGCGCCCTCGGGAAGATTCTGTATGGCAATGCCCAGCGACAGTGCCAGCGCCGCAGCGGCGGAAATACTCGCGTCCCCGTTGAGCCAGCCCGCTGCCACCACACCTACCGCCATGCCCTCGGGCAGATTGTGCAGCGCCACCGCAAGCACCATCATGGAGCTTTTGCCCAAATTGCAGACGCTACCCTCGGGGCAGTCGCTGTTGATATGCAGATGCGGCACCACACGATCCAGCACCAGCAGGAACAAGAAGCCAAGCCAGACACCGATCAGGGCAGGCAGAAACGCCAGCTTCCCCATATGCTCTGACTGCTCCATTGCCGGAATAATCAGGCTCCAAATGGATGCCGCAACCATCACGCCGGCGGCAAACCCGGTCAAACCGCGCTGCACCCCGAGATGCATCTGCCCCTTGAGGAAAAAGACGCACGCCGCGCCAAGCACCGTTCCGAGAAGCGGAAGAAAAATAACAGAGAGAACCTGTGTCACAGTATTTTGCACTCCTTTCGCCAAGAAACACTTTGTTCGGCACTACTATAGCACAGTTCTCAAAAAAATGCAACGCCGGTGCGGAAAACGCAGGCTATGTGCTCTTCTGTTGTCCGCCCCTGCTTTCCGCAAAAGCGCATTTCCACGATGTCGGAAACGCCTCCGGCGCGCCGAGGGGGCAGAGCTGCTTTTCCAGCCACAAAACATCGTACCACGCGCCGTGTTTAAAGCCGACATCAGAAAACCGCGCCGTATCCCGGTAGCCGAGGGCATGATGAAAGGCGACGGAGGGCATATTGGCGGAGGTGACAACGGCAAAGACCTTGCGCACGCCCATATTCCGCAAAATCTCCTCAATCTTCCCGTAGAGCTGCCGCCCGATCCCCCTTCTGCGGGCGCTCGCGGCAAGATAGCAGGAGATCTCGGCATTCCATGCATACGCCGCCCGTTCAAAGGCCCGTCCTGCGTAGGCATAGCCCAAAACGGTGCCCTTCTCCTCATAGACCAACCACGGATAGACTGCGATATGCTCCCGCAGGCGTAAGGTAAATTCCTCCCGGCTCGGCGTTTCATACTCAAAGCTCACCGCCGTATGGCGGACGAATTCGTCATAGATCGACAGCATGGCAGGCACATCTGCCTCAGTTGCGGTTCGAATCGACATACTTCTCAACTCCTTGTGTTTCATTTTACCACAAAACACAAAAATGTATAGCAAAATCTACCCAAACGCTTGCAAAACGGCTACATTCTGCTATACTCATATCCGAGAAAGGAGGCTGTGCCTTGAAAACAAAGACGAAATTTCATCCCTTTGGGCTGCGCGTGCTCAAGACCGCCCTTGCAGTCACACTCTCTGTCATGCTGGTGCGGCAATTCGTGACGGATTCGCTCTCTGTATTCTACGCCGCCTTCGGTGCGCTCATCGCGATGGATACGACCTTCACCAAATCACTCATGCAGGGGCTGACGCAGCTTGTCGGCGTCCTTGCGGGCACGGTGTTCGGCTATGTGTCCGTTCTGCTGTTTCCCGGCGCAACGCCCGCGTGGCTGGCGGGTCTTGGTGTGCTGCTGCTCATCGTCCTTTGTATCTCGATGAAGCTGCCCTTCACCGCTTCCCTCTCGTGCATCATCTTTCTCTCCGCCTGCCTGACACCGACGGAGGATATCCTGCGCGATTCCCTGTTCCGTCTGCGGGACACCTCAGTCGGTGTGGGCATCGCCCTGCTGGTCAATGTCACCATTCGCCCATATAACAATAAAAAGCGCATTCTGTCCCTGCTGGCACAATTGCGCGAGCTTCTGCCAAAGGAGCTGGAGAAAATCGTCGTGCACGAGCAATTCCCCGATTTGCAGCCCTGCGTGGAGCTGCTGCGCTGCATCGACCGCGAGCTGACGCTGTACCATTCGCAGCGCTTTTTCCACCGCAAGCACGATGAGGAAGCGCCGCTGCGCGGGTGTTACCGTTTGGCGGAGCGTATGCTGCAAGAGCTGGAAGCGATCTGCGGCATGGACTCGCTCGGCGATTTGGCGATGGAAAACGCCACCGCTATGCAGGAGCTTGGCATGGAGCTTCCCGAAGCCGGCATTCCCGCAAGGAAATGCACCCGGCACGACACCATCGTCATGAACTACCACTTAGAAAAGCTCCTCACCGCCTATCAATACCTCGGCGAGCTGATGCAGATGCAATAAGCCAACGTAAGTCCCGCAAAGCGGCAGACACAACAAGTGAACGAATTTGTACGAAGTCCGTCGTCCCAACACGCGGCACGCCGAGGGTTCCGTCCAACGACTGTAGGGCAGGGACATGTCCCAGCCGACCGCGAAGCGGCAGACAGTACAGACAAGCAAGTCTGTACGCACTCCATAGTTCCTGCACAAGATTGCCACGTCGCTGCGCTCCTCGCAATGACACGGGAAGATACCCCGTTTTGTCATTGCGAGGAGCGCAGCGACGTGGCAATCTCATACAGGCAGCTCCGAAAGGACACCGTTTCCTTCATTGCCGCAAAGCACGGAGAAAGCAATCGACCATCTCCGACAAAAGTGCAAGCTGCTCCTCCGGCAGAGCCGCGCAGCGCTGCGCGATCGCCGCCGCGCCGTCTGCTTGTACGCCGAAAAGGATCGTATCGCTCGAAACGCCGAGTGCGGCGCACAGACGGCATAAGGTCTGTACGGAGAGCCCCACCACGCCGCGCTCCATGTCCGAAATATACTGCGGCGATACTTCAATGCGTTCGGCAAGCTGCTCCTGCGTCAAATGCGCCTGTTCTCGCGCCTGTTTTGCCCGTTCACCGATCTGAATGTGAAACACTTTCTTTTCTTTCACCGATATCACCGTCCATACTATTAGTTTAACTAAAAGTATGGTTGACAAACACAATGTATCAATATTATAATTATCAATAGTAATACATTGTGTTTGCAAAGAGGGTGATGATATGTGGCAGGAAATGTACCTCGTCATGTTCCGCGCGGTAACGCAGGCGCTTGCGCAAATGCAGGCGCAGAACTTCGGTCTTGCCGCCGAGGAACTGAAAAAAGCGCAGTGCTGTGCCGAGGAGCTTTTCCTTAAGGAAAAGGAATAGCATATTGTGATCCCCTCCCGCATATTAGTTTGTGGGAGGGGATTATTTTGAGTCTGACGGAGCTTGCTCTGCGCCGTGCAGGTGCGGAAGATTTGAAGGAGTTTCAGTCCCGGGAGGGTCTTTTCCCATCGGGACGGGAGGATATTCTGACCATGCAGCGCCTTGCGCCCTTTCTTTTGGGCTACGAACGCTATATGGTGCAGCCGAATGATACTTATTATAAAATTGCGCGGCAGTACGGTACAACCGTCCGCGCGATTTTGACCGCCAACCCGGCGCAGGACCCGCGCCGTCTGCGGGTGGGGCAATATCTGATCGTGCCCTTCGGCTTCCCCGTCGTGCCGACCGACCTACCCTTTACCTCTGAGGTATTGGATGTTTGCGTTCGGGGTCTGACCGCACGCTACCCCTTTATCTCCCGACGCACCATCGCCACGACCGCTTACGGCAGATCGGTGACGCTGCTCAAGCTCGGCAACGGGCAGCGCTCCTTGCTTTATAACGCATCGCACCACGCAAACGAGTGGATCACTACGCCCGTCTTAATGCGCTTTTTGGAGGAATACGCCGAGGCAATTTCTACCGACGGCACGATTTTCGGGCTGGAGGCAGCCGCACTTTTCCGCGACACACAGCTCTATCTTGTCCCGATGGTCAACCCTGACGGCGTTGATCTCGTCACGGGTGCCATTGACCCGGGCAGTAAAGAATATGACGCCGCAGAGCTGATCGCCGCCTTTTTCCCCTCGATCCCGTTTCCGGACGGCTGGAAAGCCAACCTGCGCGGGGTCGATCTGAATCTGAACTATCCGGCAGGCTGGGAGCAGGCAATGGAAAACAAATTTGCCCTTGGCTTTACGCGCCCCGCACCGCGTGATTTTGTCGGCTTCACGCCCCTCGATCAGCCGGAGACGGCGGCAATGGCAAGCTTGACTAAGCAGGTCAACCCGCGTCTGACGCTCTCTTATCACACGCAGGGCGAGGTCATTTATTGGAAATTCCTCGATTATGATCCACCCGACGCGCAGGCGATCGGCGAAGAATTCTCCCGCGTCAGCGGCTACGCATTGGAGGATACCCCCTATGCATCGGGCTTCGCGGGCTATAAGGATTGGTTTATTCAGGACTTTAACCGCCCGGGTTATACCATTGAGGTCGGTCTCGGCAGCAGCCCGCTGCCGCTCTCGCAATTTCCGACGATCTACGAAAAGAACCTCGGCATCCTCGCCCTCGGTCTGACACTGTAATGGTCCCTCGCAATCCACACGCGAAAAACGCACCATGATAAGCGAAACAGCCAATGTAGGGCTGGGACATGTCCCCGCTCTACATCCGTTCTCAGTTATTCTTGCGGCGGAGCGTCGGCAGCTCCTTCTGCACACTGCGCATGAGCAGACGAAGCGTCTGCGTCACCGCGTTTTTCGTCTCCTCGTCAAAATGCCGCGCAGCGCTAAGTACCGCCTTCAGCGCCGCGAACCGCCGCTCGCTCAGCTCCTGAAGCGTTTTTGCATTGGTTTGCTCCAGCGCCCCGTACACCGTGTCAATGACACATTTCCGCTGCGCAAAGTCGATCTCCGACAGCCACGCGCTCACCGTCGCGTCAATGAAGCGGCTGCTGCTCGTTGTCTCCTCCATACACTGGAAACCGCGTGGCTGAACCTCCCATGAATAAAGATCGTGCTGATGAATGCCGTTTGTGCGGGTGCTGTGTACCACGGTGATCTTTTCTTGATGCTCTAAAAGCATTCCGACAATACTTGATTGCGGGACAAAGGTGTGTACCTTCGGCAGTATTTGCCGATAGCCCTCCGTGCGCAGGACGCTTATGTCGAAGCCGGGGCCGTCGTAGTTATAGACCGCATCGATCCGCTCCCGCACCGACGGCTCGCACATCGCAGCGGCATAGACCGCGAGATTGCCGCCCTTGGAGTGACCGCCTAAGATCAGCCTGCTCTCCCGCTCTGCCGCGCGCGCAAGATAGTCCGCCGCTTCCCGCTGGGCGGGAACGGGGCAGAGAAACGCCATATTAAAATTCTCCTTCCAGCCGACGAGGGTCGTGTCCGTCCCGCGAAACACAAGGTAGGACAGCGTCTCCGTCAGACGGACGGTGAAGGCGGAGAACTGCGTTTGGCTCTCCGCATCAAATCGGTTTTCGTAGGCAGACAGGCGCAGCAATCGGAACCGTTCGCTCTGCGCCAGCGCGCGCAGGAGGGCTGTGTCTTCCGTCTCCTCGGTCTGCTGCTCGGCAAGCGCCTGCGCGACCTCGCCGAGAGGAGCTTCTCCACATTGCAGCAGCTCGGCGTTTTCAAAATCGGCATAGGCAAAACGGGCAAGGATCATCCCGTCCACCTCGTTGAAGCCGACCGCCTCCAAGGGCAGATCGCCGCGCCACGCAAGATAGTCAAACAGATTTGCCATACGCGCCTCCTTTGGGAAAATACAAATTCCGCGCCCTGCAAGCTACGCCCCAAAAGGCGGCATACCGCAGGGCGCGGTTCTTTTACAGAAATCAATCTCTGCGGCGTCCAACGATCATCAGAAGCCGCAAGAAGTTGGCAACCGCGACCGTCAGCGCGGCAACATAGGTCAGCGCGGCGGCGGAGAGGACCTTCTTTACGCCGTTCTGTTCCTCAAGCGTCAGCATGTTGCAGCTTTCGATCGTCTGCTTGGCGCGGCGGCTGGCGTTATACTCCGTGGGCAGGGTGACGAGCTGGAACACCACGCACAGTCCGAAGCACAGCACGCCGAACAGGGCGACATAGTAGAAAAAGTCACTGTACGCCGCAAGGCTGCGGATGGACATCAGCAGCAGACCGATCACGATCAGCGGAACGGACAGCTTCGAGCCGATGTTCGTCGCATTGACGATGGCGGCGCGGATCTTGATCGGGGCATAATTCGTCGCATACTGTACCGCGTGCCCCGCCTCGTGGGCGGCAACGCCGACGGCGGCAGGGGTCGCGGCATCATACACGCTGTCGGACAGGCGGATCACATTGTCCCGCGGATCGTAGTGGTCGGTCAGGTTGCCCGAGACGCGCTCAATGCGCACGCCGGTCACACCGTTTGCCGCCAGCACCGCGCGCGCCGCATCCGCGCCGGTCATGCCGCGGGAATTGCGCACTTGGCTGTAGCGCTTAAAGGTGCTGTTCACGCGGGCGCTCGCCCAAAACGAAAAGAGCATCGCGGGCAGGACAAGCAGGATATAATAGATGTCAACGCCGTAAAAGTACATACGCTCGCCTCCGGCTTACATTGGCTGCGGCTCCATCGCCTCATGCAGCTCTCTTGTGATCGCCCCGCGGAATGCGCGGTCGGCATGGGTATGGACGGTGGTCAGCGCGGCGGCGGAGTGCTTCATCTCGACCTTGCCCATCATAAAGATATCGTTGTCGAGGATGAATTTGATCTCCTTGTCCTCCACATTGTTGCGCTTGACCATTCCGGGGCCGCAGTGCAGCTTCAGGCGGCAGCCGCCGGACAGATTCATCTCCGCCTCCTGCATCACCCGCAGAACCTGCCGCTCCTGCACATCCTCGTCGCCGAGGATGCCGAGGTAGCCCGGCTCGATGAGATCGGCAAAGGGCGTGTCCTCCAGATCCAGCGCCTTGCGGGAGAAGGCATTGATATAGCGCAGCCCGATCCGCTCAAAGAATGCGGGATGATAGACCTTGATAAACTGCGCAAGCACCTCGTCCAGCTTCGCGGCGAAATCCTCCCAGCAGGTATAGGCAGGAGTGGCAAGCGCAATGAAGCTATTCGTCAGATTGACCTTCCAGCGACCGTCGGCGGAGAGGAACTGATAATTGATGACATCCGCCTGCTCCTCAAACTTCATATTGCCCGGCTGCCCGATCACCTTGGGCGGCAGCTTCTCAATATTGCGGGAGTAGCGCGGGTATTCGTCGCGGATCAGCTCCTGAAACTCGGCAGGCTCCTTTGCGCTGATAGACAAAATCGTCGGGAAGCGGAGCTGGCAGATGACCTCCAAAAGCTGCGGCTTGCCGTAACGGACGCGTTCACATTCCAGAAACATAGAAAAGACTCCTTTCGTTTCCTTTTTGTTCGATTATATCACAGTCTCCCATGCATTTGCAAGCGGATTCATAAAACCGTTACAACTGCTTTTTCTCTTTTCAAACGCCGCACGCTGTGCTATACTATTATATAGAACAAGAAAGCAAAGGAGGCGGCGGCTTTGTCCGTATTATATTGGCTGGAATCCATCCGCAACCCGTTTTTGGACGCCCTGATGCAGTTTTTCACCTATTTTGGAGATGAGCTTTTGTTCATCGTCCTCGCGCTGACGGTATTTTGGTGCGTGGATAAACGCGAGGGCTATTATCTGCTCTTTGTCGGCTTTTTCGGCACGATCCTCAACCAGTTTCTCAAGCTCCTGTACCGTATCCCGCGCCCATGGGTCAAGGATCCGACCTTTCAACCCGTTGACAGTGCCCTCAGCGGCGCAACGGGGTATTCCTTCCCCTCAGGGCACACGCAGAATGTCACAGGCACCCTCGGCGGCATTGCCCGCTGGAGCAAACGCGCCGGCGTGCGCGTGCTGTGCGTCGTGGTGCTGCTTTTGACGGCGTTTTCGCGGATGTACCTCGGCGTGCATACCCCGCTTGATGTCGGTGTCTCGCTGGCGATCGGCGTTGTTTTGGTCTTTGCCTTCTATCCCATCGTCCGCAAGGCAGCCGAGAAGCCGAAATATATGGCGGTACTGCTCGGCGTCATGGTTGCACTCTCCTTTGCCTTTGTGCTTTACGCAAATCTTTGGGCAGCTCCCGCGCAGGGAGCAGAGGCGCTGGAAAATCTCCGTGAGGGGCAGAAAAACAGCTATTCCCTGTTCGGCGCGCTGCTCGGCTTTTGCGTAGCCTACCCGCTCGAGCGCCGTTTTATCCGCTTTGCGGAGAAGTCCGTCTGGTGGGTGCAGGTCATCAAGGTCGTCGGCGGTCTTGCCGGTCTGCTCGTCATCAAGGAGGGTTTGAAGCTCGTCTTCTCCGCCGTCGGCTTTACATGGCTCGGCACGAACGCCATCCGCTATTTTGCCGTCGTACTCTTTGCCGCCTTGGTTTGGCCGCTCGTCTTTCCGTATCTGAACCGTCTTGCCTCGGGGAGGAAAGCCAAATGAGTGCGTGGGGCATCGTCGGGCTGTGCCTGCTCGGGCTTGCCCTGCTGATCTTTGTAATCTCTTATATCTGTATGCGCCTTGCCTGCCGCTGCTATCACAGCGTAACCGCCGATTTGGACAAGACCCTTGACCGCCCGGACTATCGGGAATTCAAGGAACAAATTCTCAAGGGCCGCGACTGGATCGACGCACAGCAGCCGGAGACCGTCGAGATTTCCTCGTTTGACGGTCTGCGTCTGCGCGCGGAGCTGATCCTCCACCCCCACCCGCGCGGAACGCTGCTGCTCTTTCACGGCTGGTACGGCTCGACCGTGACGGATTTCGGCTATGCCATACAGGAATACTATGACAGGAACCTAAATCTTCTGCTCGTCCATCAGCGGGCGCAGGGCAAGAGCGACGGGCGCTACATGACCTTCGGCATCCGCGAGCGGCACGATGTTCACGCGTGGACGAAATGGCACGCGGCGCACTTTGGGCAGGAGCTGCCCATTGTGCTTGCCGGTCTTTCCATGGGTGCAACGACCGTCTTGATGTCGTGCGGCGAGCCGTTTGCGGAAAATGTGCGCGGCGTGATCGCGGACTGCGGCTTTACCACGCCGCAGGATATCATCACCTCAGTCGTGGGCTCCATGCACCTGCCCGCAAAGCTGATCGTCCCGCTGATCGGCATGCAGACAAAGCTGTTCGCAGGCTTCGGTCTGCGGCAGTATTCCACCGTTGAGGCCATGCGCCATATGACGCTTCCCATCTTCTTCGCCCACGGCGAGGCGGATACCTTCGTCCCGTGCAGCATGTCCGTCGAGGCATATGAGGCATGCAAGAGCAAGGACAAGACCCTCCTGCTCGTCCCGAACGCGACCCACGGCAAGAGCTTCCCACGCGCCCCCGAAAAATACCGCGCCTGCCTGAACGACCTATTCGACCGCGCATTATCATAAGACGCTCTGCAAGGCGGGTGCAGGAACTACCAAATGCGTACAAGCTCCCCTTCCATGTCATTGCGAAACCAGTGCGCACAATGGTTGTGGCAATCCCGTGCAGGAACTACAGACTGCGTACAAGTCCCCGCTTCACACGGGCGGATTCTATCCGCCTCTACGGCACAGCCTCTAATTCTTCTCGTAGGGGCGGCTATCAGCCGCCCGAATCCAAGATCCGTGCGAAGCACACCACAGTTCTTCACTCTTCCAAACAAATCCCACCACTCGGAGGCAACCATGCAAGAAGTCAAAGTCAAAAAACTATCCCCCAACGCCCGCCTGCCGGTCTACGGCACGGCGTTTTCCGCAGGCGCCGACCTGTGTGCCTGCTTAGACGAGCCTGTCACCCTTCAGCCGGGCGAGACAAGACTCATCTCCATCGGCATCTCCATGGAAATTCCGACAGGCTACGCCGGATTGGTCTTTGCCCGCAGCGGACTTGCGACCAAACGCAATTTAGCGCCCGCGAATAAGGTCGGCGTGATCGACTCGGACTATCGCGGCGAGTTTTTCGTCCCGCTGCACAACCACGGCGCCGTCCCGCAAACCATTGAGCACGGCGAGCGCATCGCGCAGATGATCCTAACGCCGTATCTGACCGCGAAATTCATTGAGGCAGAAACCCTCTCGGACACCGTGCGCGGCGAGGGCGGCTTCGGCTCGACGGGGGTCAAATGATGGGCTTTCTTCCGATCAACCGCAAGGAGATGCAGGCGCTCGGCTGGCAGCAGCCCGATTTCGTCTATGTCATCGGCGATGCCTATGTCGACCATCCCTCCTTCGGGCACGCCATCATCAGCCGCGTGCTGGAAAACGCGGGCTATAAGGTCGCAATTCTCTCCCAGCCCGACTGGAAAAACCCGGATTCCGTCAACGAATTTGGCACACCAAGGCTCGGCTTCCTGGTCAGCGGCGGCAATATGGATTCCATGGTCAATCACTACTCCGTCGGCAAGCGTCGCCGTAAAACCGACGCCTACACCCCCGGCGGCGTGACAGGAAAACGTCCGGACTATGCCGCCGTGGTCTATTGCAACCTCATCCGGCAGACGAACCCCCATGCCGCGATCATTCTCGGCGGCATCGAGGCAAGCCTTCGCCGCCTTGCGCACTACGATTACTGGTCGGACAAGCTCAAGCGCTCCATTCTGCTCGACGCGCAGGCAGACCTTGTCCTCTACGGCATGGGCGAGAAAGCCATCGTCGAGGTCGCGGACGCGTTAAACAGCGGACTATCCGTGTGCGACCTGACCTTCATCGACGGCACGGTCTACCGCACCGCCGCCCCAGACCTTGACGGCGCCCTCGTCCTGCCCTCGTTTGACGAGTTGAAGGAGCGCAAGCGCCGCTATGCCGAGAGCTTCTATCTGCAATATCAAAATACCGACCCATACACCGCAAAGCGCCTGATCGAGCCTTACGGACGGGACTTTGTCGTGCAGAACCCGCCGCAAAAGCCCCTGACCACCGAGGAGATGGATGCAGTCTATGCTCTGCCCTATATGGACGCGCCGCACCCTTCTTACAAAGACGGCGTTCCCGCGATCAAGGAGGTGCAGTTCAGCTTAGTCTCAAACCGCGGCTGCTTCGGCGGCTGCTCCTTCTGCGCCCTGACCTTCCATCAGGGGCGCATCGTCCAGACGCGCAGCCACGAATCGCTGCTCGCGGAAGCAAAGCGCATGACCGAGCATCCCGATTTCAAGGGCTATATCCACGATGTCGGCGGCCCAACCGCCAATTTCCGCGCCCCCGCCTGCGAAAAGCAGAAAACCCACGGTGTCTGCCCGAACCGCCAGTGCCTCTTCCCCACCCCCTGCCGCAACCTGATCGCGGACCATACAGATTATGTAAACCTCCTGCGGGAGCTGCGCAGCCTGTCGAAGGTCAAAAAGGTCTTCATCCGCAGCGGTATCCGCTTTGACTATTTGCTGGCGGACAGCGACCCGACCTTTTTGCGGGAGCTGGTCGAATACCATGTCTCGGGGCAGCTCAAGGTCGCGCCGGAGCATATCTCCGACGAGGTCTTAAAATATATGGGCAAACCCCGCCACGCGGTCTATCAGAGCTTCTGCCATAAATACGAGAAGCTGAACGAGCGGTTGGGAAAAAAGCAATATCTCGTCCCCTATCTGATGAGCTCGCACCCCGGCTCGACGCTGAAGGAGGCGGTCGCGCTGGCGGAATATGTCCGCGACCTCGGCTATATGCCGGAGCAGGTGCAGGATTTTTACCCCACACCCTCGACCCTCTCGACTGTCATGTACTACACCGGCTTAGACCCGCGCACAATGCAGCCGGTCTATGTGCCGACCGACCCGCACGAAAAGGCGATGCAGCGTGCCCTGATCCAGTACCGCGACCCAAAGAATTACGCCCTCGTCCACGAGGCACTGGAAAAAACGGGACGCACCGACCTGATCGGCTTTGACAAGCACTGCCTCATCCGTCCGCGCAAGGGCGAAACGGTGCAGACACAGCCCCAAAAGCAAGAAAAAAAGCAGCCCTCTAAGCCGCAAAAAAACCAAAAGCAACAAAAGCAACAAAAACCAACAAAAAAGCCAAAAAACGCGCAACAAGGCAGCGTGCCCCTCACCGCCGCCCAGCTTGCCAAAGCGGAGCGGTATCTAAAAAACAGAAAGAAGCGGTAGCATGAGCAATTACGATTTGCAGCTCCTTCAGGCGCAGC
>CAMAEX010000011.1:0-17908 GCA_945832065.1 uncultured Clostridia bacterium
ACGGCGTTGAAAACCGATTGAAATGAATATTTTAATCGGTTTTTAGTATCAAAAATATTTTGTCCATGCAGGGCGGGGACATGTCCCCGCCGACCGCGAAGCGGCAGACGGTATAGACGAACAAATTTGCGCACAGTCGGTAGTTCCTGCACGCGGCTTATGACTGTCCCCGCCCTACAGGATCGGTGCAAAACACGTGTTAGGCAAACAGCTTGACCGACAGGATGACCGCGCCTAAAATGACGAGGATAATGCCCGTGGCACGGTTGAGCCGCTTTGCCGAAGCTTTGTTGGCAAAGCGGGCACCGATTCTTGCCCAGATCAGCGTAAAGGCGACGCACAGCAGCAGCGTCAGCAGGTCGGGCATTCCGCCGATGGCAAAGTGGGAGATGGAGCCGGTCAGGGCGGTAAACGCCATAATAAACACGCTCGTACCGACGGCAGTCTTCAGCTCGTAGCCGAGGACGCTCGTCAGCACCAGGAGCATCATAATGCCGCCGCCCGCGCCGACGAAGCCGCAGATAAAGCCGACCAACGAGCCGCAGATCACGGACTGGATGGCGCGCTTTTTCTTCGAAACACCCAACATGGCTTCCTTCGTGGTCATCACGGGCTTAAGGATGAATTTCACGCCCATGAGCATCGTCATAATGACCGAGAAATTGCCCATTGCCGTGTTCGGCACAAGGCTTGAAACGAAGCTGCCGACCAACGTGAAGGTCAAAACGGCTGCCATCATGATCAGACCGTTTCGAACATCCAAATTCCCGTTTTTCTTATAGGTGTAAGCCGAGACGGCGCTTGCCAGCACATCGGATGCCAGCGCGATACCCACCGCCTGATAAGCGTTCATACCCAGAAAGGTCACGAGCATCGGCGTAATGACCGCCGCAGCGCTCATGCCCGCAAAGCCCGTGCCGAGTCCCGCGCCGAGTCCTGCAAAGAAACAGACGACTACTTTCATGAAAACATCCATAACGATTCTTCTTTCTTACTTCACGCCTGCAAGCGGCTTTTCCTCCGTTTGCAGCGCTTTTTTTGCCACCGAGAGCATCAGCTTGATACGGTTGAGCTGATTGACCTCGCTTGCCCCGGGGTCATAGTCCACGGCGGCGATGTTCGCGCCGGCAAAGGTCCTGCGGAGCTGCTTGATGACGCCCTTGCCGACCACATGGTTCGGCAGACAGGCAAAGGGCTGAATGCAGACGATGTTCTTCGTGCCCTCCGTCAAAAGCTCCGCCATCTCGCCCGCAAGGAACCAACCCTCACCGTACTGATTGCCGAGGGACAGGATCGGCTTCGTCAGCTCCGCGATCTCCTCAATGGGCATAGAGGTCGAGAAGCGGTTGCTCTCCTGCAAGGCACGCATCGCAGGCGAGCGAATGGCACGGACTGCCCGCAGACCCACACGCGAAACAGTGGCGCCCGCTGCCGAGGTGCCGAGGAACTCATGCTTATACTGCGCGTTATAGAGCGCGTAGCAAATAAAATCCATCAGATCGGGGACGACCGCTTCCGCCCCCTCACGCTCCAACAGCTCCACCAAATAGTTGTTGGCAAGGGGCAAATACTTGACCAAGATCTCGCCGACAACACCGACGCGCGGCTTTTGCAGCGTCTCGTCGATGGGCAGCGCGTCAAAGTCCTGCACGATGCCCTTGCAGACCTCGGCGTAACGGTATTTGCTCTTGGGGTCGGTCAGCGAGGCGATGCAGATACCACGCCATTTTTGGTGCAGCGCATTTGCCGCACCGGGCTCTATTTCATACGGACGCACACGGTACAGGCAGCGCATCAGCAGGTCGCCATAGACGATAGCGCGCATCGCCGCAAGCAGCAACCCGGGGGTGATCTTGAAGCCGCTGTTTTTCTCCATGCCGTTGCCGTTGAGGGAGATCACAGGGATGTGCGACAGCCCCGCCTTATCCAATGCGCGGCGGATAAAGGCGACATAGTTGCTCGCGCGGCAGCAGCCGCCGGTCTGGGTCATCATGATCGCCAAATGATCAGTGTCGTACTTTCCCGAAAGGACAGCGGACATGATTTGACCGACCACAACGATGGACGGGTAGCATGCATCGTTGTTGACATATTGCAGCCCGACATCCACGGCGGCGCGGGTGTCGTTGTCGAGGATCGCCACATGATAGCCGTAGCGGGTAAAGACCGGCTCCAAAATGTCAAAATGGATCGGACTCATCTGCGGCGCGAGGATGGTGTAGCCCTCCTTACGCATCTGCTCGGTAAACTCCGTGCGCTGATAAGCGGCGGGACGCGGCTGCGCCTTGATCCCCTGCTCTTTCCGCAGACGCATGGCGGCAAGCAGGCTGCGGATGCGGATACGCACCGCGCCGAGATTGTTGACCTCGTCGATTTTCAGCACGGTATAGAGCTTATTGCTCCCCTCCAAGATCTCGCAGACCTGATCGGTCGTTACCGCGTCCAGCCCGCAGCCGAAGGAATTGAGCTGGATCAGCTCCAAATCGTCGCGCTTGCGCACGAATTCCGCAGCAGCGTACAGGCGCGAATGGTAGACCCACTGATCGACCACGCGGAGCGGGCGCTCGGGTTTGAAGTCGATCGGCAGACTGTCCTCGGTAAAGACATCCAGCCCGTAGGACGCGATCAGTTCGGGGATGCCGTGGTTGATCTCAGGGTCGATATGGTAGGGTCTGCCCGCCAGCACGATGCCGGCGCGTCCTTCGCGTTCCATGTTTTCCAACACGCGCTTGCCCTCGGCGCGGATCTCCGCCTTTGCCTTTAACTGCTCCTCCCACGCCGCGTGTACCGCCGCACGGGTCTGCGAGGCGGGAATGTCCCACTCCTCGCCGCACAGGCGCACCAAACGCTTGGAGACCGTCTTTTCATCCGTGAACGCGAGGAAGGGGCGCAGATAACGCACCTCGCCCTCCGTGACGGCATCTATGTTGTTTTTCAGGTTTTCCGGGTAGGATACCACGATCGGGCAGTTGAAATGATTCTGTGCGTCGGGCGTCTCCTGATGCTCGTAAAATACGCAGGGATGGAAGATCGTACGGACGCCCTGATCGAGCAGCCATTGCACATGCCCGTGCGCAAGCTTCGCGGGATAGCACTCCGATTCGGAGGGGATCGTCTCCATGCCAAGCTCGTAAATTTTGCGGCTTGACAGCGGCGAGAGGATCACACGGAAGCCGAGTTTACGGAAGAAGGTCGCCCAGAACGGATAATTCTCATACAGGTTCAGCACGCGGGGAATGCCGATCTCGCCCCGCGTCGCCTCCTGTTCGGAAAGGGGCGAATAATCAAAGAGGCGTTTTCGCTTAAATTCGATCAAATTCGCTCCTTTTTCGCTCATAGCAGGTGCTCCGCTTCCTTTTTCGCAGCGGTTGCCCGTAATATAGCGCCGTCCGCCCGAGAATTTGTTCACCGTGAGCATACAATGGTTCGAGCAGCCGCCGCAGCGCACCGTGGAGGAGGTATAGGTCAGGCGCTCGATCTCCTCCGGCGGCAGCATCGTGCTTTTCTGCCCGGTGTAGCGCCGCTTTGCCAGCAGCGCTGCGCCGAACGCGCCCATGATGCCCGCGATGTCGGGGCAGACTGCCTCCACGCCCGCGATCTTCTCAAACGCGCGCAAAACCGCGCGGTTATAGAAGGTGCCGCCCTGCACGACGACACGCTTGCCCAAGTCCTTCGCATTCGAAAGCTTAATGACCTTAAACAGAGCGTTTTTGATGACGGAGTAGGCAAGTCCCGCAGAGATATCCGCGAGTGCCGCGCCCTCCTTCTGCGCCTGCTTGACATTGGAATTCATAAACACGGTGCAGCGTGTGCCGAGATCGACCGGGTGCTCAGCAAACAGCGCCTCCTTGGCAAACTGCTGCGCCGAATAGCCGAGGGAGTTGGCAAAATTCTCGATGAACGAGCCGCAGCCGGAGGAGCACGCCTCATTGAGCAGCACCGTGTCCACCGAGCCGTTGCGCAATTTGATGCACTTCATATCCTGCCCGCCGATGTCCAGCACACAATCCACCTGTTGGTCAAAATAGGACGCGGCGGTGCAGTGGGCGATTGTCTCGACCTCGCCCTCGTCCAAGCAGAATGCCGCCTTGAGCAGCGCCTCACCGTAGCCCGTCGAGCAGGCGCGGGCGATGTAGGCCTCCTTCGGAAGCTGCTTCCGCAATGCTGCGATGGCGGCTACGGCAGTGCGCACCGGGCTGCCCTGATTGTTCGCGTAGAAGGAGAACAGCAGTTCTCCGTCCTTGCCGATCAGAGCAAGCTTCGTCGTGGTGGAGCCTGCGTCGATGCCGAGGAAGCACTCGCCGTGGTAGCTTTGCAGTTCCCCCTTCGGCACGATTGCATTCGCGTGGCGCAGGCAGAAGGCGTCATATTCCTCATGGTCGGCAAACAGCGGCGGCAGGCGCTTGATTTCAAACTGCATCTGCACGCCCGATTCCAGCCGTGTGAGCAGGTCGGAAAGCGCGACGGCCTTTGCCTCCTTGCTCTCCAACGCCGCGCCCATCGCCGCGAACAGGTGGGAATTCTCGGGATCGACCGTCGTCTCCGGCGTCAGGTGCAGCGTGCGCACAAACGCCTTTTTCAGCTCCGGCAGGAAGTGCAGCGGACCGCCCAAAAACGCAACGCAGCCACGGATCGGCTTTCCGCAGGCAAGCCCCGAGATGGTCTGATTGACGACCGCCTGAAAGATCGACGCGGCAAGATCTGCTTTCGTCGCGCCCTCGTTGATGAGTGGCTGAATGTCCGTCTTCGCGAACACGCCGCAGCGTGCGGCAATGGGATAGATTTCTTTGTATTGCGCGGCAGCATCATTCAGACCCACCGCGTCGGTTTGCAGGAGGGACGCCATCTGGTCGATGAACGAGCCGGTACCACCCGCGCATACGCCGTTCATGCGCTCCTCCAAGCCGCCCTGAAAATAGATGATCTTCGCGTCCTCGCCGCCCAGCTCAATGGCGACATCGGTCTGCGGCGCGACAAATTGCAGCGCCGAGGCGACCGCCACGACCTCCTGCACGAAGTCAATGTCCAGCGCCTTGCCCAAATTGATGGAGCCGGAACCGGTAATGCCTACGCGCAGGACGCAGTCACCGACCTGCTCCCTCGCCTCCCGCAGAAGCTCCGCAAGCGTCTGCTGCGTGTGGGCGCAGTGGCGGCGATAGCTGCCGAACAGGAGTTCGCCGTTTTCATCGAGGACGACAAGCTTCACCGTGGTGGAGCCGATGTCGATCCCCGCTCTATATTCTCTCAAAAAATGACCTCCCGTCACTTCAAGCGGATTGCTCGAATTGGCTGTTATACAGTTTGGCGTAGAAGCCGCCGCGGGCAAGAAGCTGCTCATGCGTGCCGCTCTCTATGATATCGCCGTCCTTGAGCACCAGAATCAGATCGGCGTTTTTGATCGTGGAAAGACGATGGGCAATGACAAAGGAAGTTCGATCCTTCATAAGTTCGTCCATTGCGTTCTGAATTTGCAGCTCCGTGCGGGTATCGACGGAGCTGGTTGCCTCATCCAAAATCAACATTGGACGGTCGGCGATCATCGCGCGGGCAATGGTGAGCTGCTGCTTCTGCCCCTGCGAGAGGCTGACCTGATCGTTCAGCACCGTGTCATAGCCCTTCGGCAGCGTGCGGACAAAGTGATCCAGCCCAACCGCACGGCAAGCCGCCTTCATTTTCTCCTCGGTCGCACCCTCGGTGCAGTAGACGAGATTCTCGCGCACCGTGCCCTCAAACAGCCATGTATCCTGCAAAACCATGCAGAAACGGCTGCGCACCTCCTCGCGCTTGACGTCTGCGGTGGGGACGCCGTCGATCAAAATTCTGCCGCCCTGGATCTCGTGGAAGCGCATCAGCAGATTGACGAGCGTCGTCTTGCCCGCGCCTGTCGGACCTACAATGGCGATCTTCTGCCCGGGCTTTGCCTTGGCGGAGAAGTCGTGAATGACGATCTTGTCGGAATCCTCATAGCCGAAGCGGACATGCTCGAATTCCACGGCGCCCTTCGTTTCGCCGAGGGAGGCGGTCTTTCCGCTCTCGTCCGCCATTTCCTCCGCCTCCAAGAACTCAAAGACCCGCTCGCCCGCTGCGGCGGCGGATTGCAGCGTCTGCGCCGCCTGCGCGAGCTGGGACAGCGGCTGCGTAAAGTAACGGACATACATCATGAACGCCACGATCACCTCAAAGCCGATGCGCCCGTTCATCGTCAGCAGTGCGCCGACGACGCACACCGCGACATAGCCGAGGTTGCCGATGAAGCCCATGATCGGCTGCATCATGCCCGAAAGGCACTGCGCACGGAAGCCGCTCTCGCGGAGCTTTTCATTCAGCTCGTCGAAGGTCTCCTGTGACTTCTTCTCGGCATTGTATGCCTTAACGACCGTATGCCCCGAGTACATCTCCTCAATATGCCCGTTGACCTCGCCGAGGTGGCGCTGCTGCCGTGCGAAGTATTTCTGCGAATGCGCCATGATTACCATCATCAGCGCGAAGCCCAGCAGCGTCGATAAGACCGCCGTCAGCGTCATGATAACATCCGTCAGGAGCATCATCAGAAGCGAGCCGAGCAGAAGCGTCATGGCAGAGACGAGTGTGCCGATGCTCTGGTTCAGCGACTGGGAAATGGTATCCACATCGTTGGTCACGCGGGAGAGGACATCGCCCGTGGAGGTCTTGTTGTAGTACCACATCGGCAGACGATTGATTTTCCGCGAGATATCGCCGCGCATTTTTCTGGACACGCGCTGCGTCACCGTCGCCATAATGAAGTGCTGCAGGAAGCTTAAGACCGCGCTTCCCGCGAAGAACGCCACCAGCGTAAAGCCGATGCGCGCGATTGCGTCCATGTCGATGCCTGTCTGCATACCTTCCATGATCGTCTCAGTCATCTCGGAGACCTTGTCGGGTCCCAGCAGCGTCAGCACCGTGCCGATGGCGGCAAAGAGCAGCGCGACGGTTATCGCAAACCAGTATTTTCTACAATAGACAAGCAGTTTTTTCCATGTGCCCGTAAAGTTTTTCGCTTTCTCGGGCGCAGCCTTACCCGCCGAACGCGGGCCGTGTTTCATATTCATTCTGCCAGCTCCTCCTTTGAAAGCTGCGAGTATGCGATCTGACGGTAGACCTCGCAATTTTTCATCAGCTCCGCGTGCGTGCCGATGCCGGCGATCTTCCCCTCGTCGAGGACGATGATGCTGTCTGCGTCCCGGATGGTGCCGATGCGCTGCGCAACAATCAGCTTGGTGCTGTCTGCGCAGTCTCTTGCAAGCTGCCTGCGCAGCTCTCGGTCGGTCTTATAGTCGAGGGCGGAGAAGGAATCGTCAAAGATCAGGATCTCGGGATGCCTGCAAACCGCTCTTGCAATGGAAAGCCGCTGCTTCTGTCCGCCGGAGAGGTTGCTGCCGCCCTGCGCGATATAGCCGTCATAGCCCTCCGGCAGCTTCTCGACGAATTCCGCCGCCTGCGCGGTGTAAACCGCCTCAACCACATCGGAGCTTTTTTCCTTCGCATCGTTTCCGAAGGCGACATTGCTGCGCACCGTACCGGAGAACAGCACCGCCTTCTGCGAGACATAGCCGATCTTATCGCGCAGCGCCTCCTGGGTATAGCTGCGCACATTCACGCCATCCACCATAATCTCGCCCTCGGTCGCGTCATAAAAGCGCGGAACGAGATTGACGAGCGTGCTCTTGCCGCTGCCCGTCGCGCCGATGATGGCGACGGTCTGACCGCGATGGGCGGTAAAGCTGATATTTTGCAGCATATCATGCTCCGCGCCGGGATAGCGGAAGCAGACATTGCGGAACTCGATCTCGCCCCGCGTGCCGAAGCCGGTGTCCGTGACCGTGCCGTCCTCGATGGAAAGCGTCGTATCCAGAACCTCCAAAATACGCTTGGCGGACACCGACGCACGCGGCAGAAGGATAAAGATCATCACAAGCAGCATAAACGCCATAACGACCTGCATTGCGTATTGGGAGAAAACGATCATGTCCGAAAACAGCGTGATCTTCTCCGTCATCTGCGCGCTGTTGATCAAAGCCGCACCGATCCAATAAATCGAAAGACCCAACCCGTTCATTACAAGCTGCACCGACGGCATCAGAATTGCCATTGCCCTGCCGGTAAACAGGTGCGTAGCGGTCAGCGTCTCGTTGCTTTCGTCAAACTTCTTCTCCTGATAGCCCTCGGCATTGTAGGCGCGCACGACGCGCAGACCGGTCAGATTCTCCCGCGTGACGCGGTTGAGATCGTCCGTCAGACGCTGGAGCTTCTTGAATTTCGGCAGCACCAGCAGCACGGCAAGCGCAGCGACAAAGATCAGGATCGCGACCGCGACAGCAGTGGAGATCGTCCACTCCGCGCTCTTGCCGGAGATCTTGGTGATCGCCCATGTCGCCATGATCGGTGCCTTGATGATGGATTGCAGACCGAGCACGATCAGCATCTGCACCTGCGTGACATCGTTGGTCGTGCGGGTGATAAGGCTTGCCGTAGAGAATTTGCCGATCTCCTCCATGGAGAACGACTGCACCTTGGTAAACAACCTGCCGCGGAGCGTCGCGCCGAAGTTAGTCGCGACCCGTGCCGCAAGCACCGCCACGCCGACGGAGGAGAGCAGACTGCCGAGGGCGCACAGCAGCATTTTGCCGCCCGCGATCAGCACCTCGCGCATCAGGTTGCCCTCCGTTTTGACAAGCGTTGTGATCTCCGACATATAATCCGGCAGCCGGAGATCGAGCCAGACCTGAACGACAATAAAGCCGACCGCACAGGCGATCAGCCCCCAGTCCCTCTTTTTCAGATTCTTCAATATTCTAATCATCGCTTCAGAGTCCTTTCCGAATACACTGTATGCCGAAATTATATCGGCGGAATCTAAACTGAAACGAAACAATCCGAACGGAGTGCTTCTCTCCGTTCGGATTGTTTCATATTTGGCTTGGGACGCAAAACTGCTCCCCCGTTTGTCATTGCGAGGCGCTTGCGCCGTGGCAATCTTGGCAGCTCAAGCTCCGAACGCAGCTCGCCATCCGCACCCGCCCCTGTAGGGCGGGGACATGTCCCCGCCGTCCGCGAAGCGGCAAGCAGCATAAGCTGACGCATTTATACGCAGTCGGTAGCTCCTCCACAAGATTGCCACGGGCGCCGGCGTCCTCGCAATGACACGGATCGCCTTCTCTTTGTCATTGCGAAGCCGGTGCGCACACCGGCTGTGGCAATCTTGCGCAGGCAGCGCCCGTTGGTTGTCGTCCTACTTTTTCTTCTTTTTCTCGTTTTTCTCCAGCGAATCGCGCAGGTTTTTCAGATGCTCCGACAAGGGGACATCCGAACGCAGCGGGAACAAAAAGCGCGGGCGCTGCTTTCTTTTCTCCTGGGCGCTGCGAACATAGGCTTTCAGATGCTCATAGCGCACGATGACCTCATTGCTCTTTGCAAACGCGCGGATCCGGCTGACAATGTGCGTCGAATAGGCAACGTCGATCAGGAACACGCCGAAAAACAGCCCGATGAAGAACGAAAACGCCAAATTCCGCGAGAGCCACGCCAAGGCGCTGAGAATGTGCGGGTGGATCAAAAAATAGTACGCCGCACCGAGAAGCGCCCAGAGCAGGGAGAATTTCGGGCAGATCAAGCCTTGGATATTGCCCCACTCCTTGCGGTAGTCCCACAGGCGCACCTTGAAGACTTTGAGGCTCAGGATACCCGCGATATACTCGATCAGCGTCATACAGACCGCCATGGTAAGGAACAGCAGCGTCTTACTCCAAAAGGGGTTGCGTCCCGTCTCGGGTTCCAGTGACGCAATCAAAAACAAAAAGCAAAGCCCGAAGCCGTAAAGCGGAATATAGGGCCCCACGCAGAAGCCCGGGTTGATCCATTTGCGCTCCGGATTGGCAGACGAGACGAAACGGCGGAACAGCAGCTCTGTCACCCAGCCGATCACGGAACCGATAAAGAAAAGAAACGCCAGCACCAGCCAAATATTCATGTCCGTTTTCCTCCCTCTTCGCCGCTTTCCGAGATCGTCACCGTAAAGGTCGTGCAGCCGTTTTCACTGCGCACCTCCACCGCGCCTTGATGCAGTTCGACCACGCGCTTGACAATGGCAAGCCCGATACCGTTGCCCTCGGAGGAATGCGAGGTATCCACCTGATAGAATTTTCGAAAGATTTTCTCCTGCTCCTCCGGCGGAATCGTCTCACCTACATTGCGCACACTGACGGAAATCCGCCCTGCACGCTTCGAAATAACAACTCCGATCGTCCCGTTTTCCGGCGAGAACTTGATTGCGTTTTCGAGCAGATTGATCCACACCTGCTTCAGCAGCTCCTCATTCGCCGTGATCCGATGCTCGCCCAGCTCGAGCTGCCATTGCAGCCCCTTTTTTGACCACTTCCGTTCCAGCAAAAGGATGCTCGCACGAAGCTGCTCTGAGAGATTGTATTCGGTTTGATCGGTCAGAATGCTCTGATTCTCGATCTTTGTCAGATTCAGCACATTCGTCGCCATATAGGAAAGGCGCATAGACTCCTCTTCGATAATATCAAGGTATTCCAGACGCTGCTGCTCCGTGAGGTTGCCACGCTTGAGCAATTTTACAAAGCCCGCGATGGAGACGATCGGCGTTTTGAATTCGTGGGAAAAGTTATTGATAAAATCCGAGCGCAAAAGCTCAGTGTTTTGCAGCTCCTGCGCCATTTTGTTAAAGCCGCCGGATAACTCCTTATAGGCGGGAATGTGCGCATAAGGCTCGTGGAATTCCAGCCGTGCCTCAAGATCACCCGAGGCAAGGCGCTGCATCTGCGCGATCAAGGTGCGGATCGGGCGCAGGGCAAATCGGCTTGAGATCGCCATGAGCACCGCGCCGATCAAAAGACTTGCCACCGCCATATAGAAAATCAGATAATACATACGCGGCGGTGTGGACAGCACCCCAGTCCGCACGAGAAGAAACACCGTGCCGCCGCCGAGCAGCAGTGCCAAAAACAAGACAAGAAAAATGAGTGCCGACAGCAGCACCGTTACCGTCAGACGACCTTTAACCCGTTTCATACCTTTTTGACCGCCTTATATCCCAGCCCGCGCACGGACTCGATCTCAAATTCGTCCCATCCCTCGAAGCGTCTGCGGAGTCTGCCGATGTGTACCGTCACCGTCTCCCAGCCCGTCTCGCTGCTCGCGCCCCAGATCTCGTCCATGAGTTGAATCCGCGTAAAGATTTTCCCCGGATAAGACAGGAGCTTATATAAAAGCTGAAATTCCTTCTGCGGCAGCTCCTGCGTCTGTCCCGCGCGGGTCACCGTCATGGAGTCATAGTCCAGCGTCACATCTCCGATCACAATTTTTCGCTCACTGGCAATCTTCGCCCGCCGCAGCAATGCGCGAATCCGAAGAAGCATCTCCTCCTCGTCGATCGGCTTGGTCATATAGTCGTCCGTCCCCACAAGGAAACCCTTTCGCTTGTCCTCCGGGAGCTGCTTCGCGGAGATCATGAGAATCGGCAGCTCACTCTGCGCCGCGCGGAGGGTCTTGGTAAACTCGTAGCCGTCCATTTTCGGCATCATGATATCCAAAACCGCGAGGTCAATATGCTCCCGATCCAAAACCTCGAGCGCCTCCTCCCCGTTCTCCGCAGGAAACACGGTATAGTTCTCCGCCTCCAGCACCGCTTGCAGCAGCCGTCTGGTATTCTTATCATCATCCGCAACCAAAATACGAAACATAAGTATCACCCCTATCCTGATTTGTAGGGCGGGGACATGCCCCCGCCGACCGCGCAGCGGCAGACAGTACAGACGAATAAACCTGTGCGCATTTGGTAGTTCCTACACGCGGCAGGGACATGTCCCAGCCCTACATCGCCTGTTTCGTTGATCAAGGTGCATCGGATTGCAAGGCATCTTTGGTTGTATCCTCATACCGGCACCGATTTTGAAGCCGCCTTTACCATGGAATTATAGCACAGCAGTCTTTCTTTTTCCACCCGTTTCACGTTTCTTCTCTTTTTTTCTTGCCAAAGCGCATTCAAAGCGATATGATAAGGAAAAAGGAAAAGGAGGCACAGGATGGAACGCATTCTTCTCGTGGAGGACGACGGCACGATTGTCGCCGCACTGACACAGTTTTTACACTCCGAGGGTTTTTCCGTGCAGAGTGCATCCGGTCAAACGGAGGCGCTTGCCGCCATCGAAGCTGCGGAATTCGACCTTGTTCTGCTGGATGTCGGTCTGAAAGACGGCAACGGTTTTTCGATCTGCTCCGCGATCAAGCAGCGCACCAAAAGTGCCGTGATCTTTCTCAGTGCCTCCGGGGACGAATACAGCGTTGTCACAGGGCTTGACCTCGGCGCGGATGATTATATTGCCAAGCCCTTCCGTCCTCGTGAGCTGATTTCGCGGATCCGCAGCGTCCTAAGGCGCACGGGACGCGCCCAATCCGTGATTGAGCTGGGCAGCGTCCGCGTGGACACCGACCGCGCCGCCGCGACCAAAAACGGCATTGATCTTAACCTCTCCGCGCTGGAATACCGTCTTTTGTTGGTCTTTCTCAACCACCGTGGGATGACGCTCAGCCGTGCGAAGCTTTTAGAGGAGATTTGGGATGTCGCCGGGGACTTCGTCAACGACAATACACTCACCGTCTATATTAAGCGCCTGCGCGAAAAATTAGAGGACGACCCGCAGGAGCCGCAGCTCATCCGCACAGTGCGCGGCGTCGGCTACCGCTTGGAGGGCTGAATATGCTGCGAAATCCCGAAATTCGGCGAATGCTCGCCGTCTCGGTGCCATTGTGCGCGATCTTCTGCGCTGTCTGCCTTTGGCTCGATGTGCGCGCAGGGCTTCTGACCGCCGCATTGAGCATTCTCCTACTCACGCTGTATCTTTTCAGCGCTCGTAGGCGCTACCGCACGATGGCACGTTTGGCGGAGGATATCGACGCAGTTCTGCACGGACGGCGGGATATCAGCTTCGCGCAATACACCGAGGGTGAGGTCAGCCTTTTGCGCAGCGAGCTGCGGAAAATGACTGTTCGGCTCACGGAGCAGTCCGAGCAGCTTCGGCAGGAGAAGGTGCAGCTTGCAGAATCCATGGCAGATATCTCGCATCAGATGCGCACACCCTTAACGGCGGTCAATCTCCTGCTGACCGGCTTGCGTGATCCCGACACCACAGAGGATGCGCGGCAAAACAGCCTCCGCACCCTGCGCAGGCAGGTGCAGCGGATGGACTGGCTCGTCAACGCACTTTTGAAGCTCGCCAAGCTCGACGCGGGCACGGTGCATTTCCGCCGCGAGCGTGTCGCGCTTTCCGAACTGATCGCCCGCGCCGCCGAGCCGCTTTCCATTCTCATGGAGGTCAAGGGACAGCAGCTTTCCGTGCAGGCGTCGGGCAGCGCGGAATGCGACATTGCTTGGACGGCGGAGGCGCTTGGCAACATCTTAAAAAACTGCACCGAACACATGCAGGAAGGGACGATCACCGTGACAGCGGAGGAGAACGCGGTCGCCGCCTGCATCCGCATTCGCGACGAGGGCAGCGGCATCGACCCGGAGGATCTGCCGCACCTGTTTGAGCGCTATTATAAGGGACGCAACGCCTCACAGGAGAGCGTCGGCATCGGGCTTGCGCTTTCCCGCTCCATCGCAGTCGCCCAAAACGGCACGCTTTCCGCTGCGAATGTCCCAGGCGGCGCAGAGTTCACGCTGAAACTGTATAAGGGTACGGTATGACTGCATCGAAAAAGGCGTGGGAAAAGTGCCGCTTATTTCCATCTTAAATGCCCCTTGCGGGCATTTTTTATTATGACAGAATTGTCACATTTGAGTCACCGAGGTGTCACCGAAGGGCTGTATACTTAGCGCAGAACGATCGAAAAGGAGCAAAACACGATGGAATTATTACGCATTGAACACCTGAGCAAGACCTACGGCACGGGTGAAAATACCGTCCGCGCGCTGGACGATGTCTCTTTCAGCGTTGCGCAAGGTGAGTTTTTGGCAATTATCGGTCCCTCCGGCTCGGGCAAATCGACCCTTCTGCACATTCTCGGCGGCGTGGACCGACCGACGAGCGGCAAGGTCTACATGAACGGCGAGGAGGTCTATTCCCGCTCGGATACCGCGCTTGCCATTTTCCGCCGCCGCGAGGTCGGGCTGATCTATCAGTTTTACAACCTCATTCCCGTGCTGAATGTGGTGGAGAACATCACCCTGCCCGTCTTGATGGACGGCAGAAAGGTCAACGAGGAACGCCTGCGCGAGCTGCTGCACACTCTGCGCCTGGAGGGGCGCGAAAAGCACCTGCCCAACCAGCTCTCCGGCGGACAGCAACAGCGTGTGTCCATCGGCAGAGCGCTGATGAACGCCCCCTCCGTCGTCCTTGCCGACGAGCCGACGGGCAATTTGGACAGCAAAAATTCGCAAGAGATCGTCGAGCTGTTAAAATACTCCAACCGTGAGTACGGGCAGGCACTCATCGTCATCACCCACGATGAATCCATCGCCCTGCAGGCAGACCGCGTCATCGCCATTGAGGACGGGCATATCGTCAGAGACGAGGTGATCCGCAAATGAGTATCTTCCGCCGCGTAGCGGTGCAGTCCATGCGCAGAAACCGCACCCGCACGCTCGTGACCATTATCGGCGTGATCTTGTCGGCAGCGATGTTCACGGCGGTCACGACCTTCGCGGGTACCCTGCTGCACCATTTGCAGCGCAGCGCCGCCTATCAGTCGGGCACCTATTACTTCTCTCTCCTGGATGTGGACGCCGCGACCGCCGAGGCTGTGGCGCAGGACAAGGAGACCGAAGCGCTCACGGCGGCGCAGGTGCTGGGCTACGCCAAAGTTGCCTCGGTCAACGAGAACAAGCCCTTCCTCTATGTCCACGGGATGAGCAAGGACTATACCGACCTGCTGCCCGTCCACCTGCTCGCGGGCAGACTTCCCGAAAACAGCACGGAGCTGGTCGTCCCCGAACATTTGGACTATGACGGTGAGGTCACGTTCGCGCTCGGTGAGACCGTCACGCTCGAATTCGGCATCCGCAGCTATCAGGGTGCCCCACTTTGGCAAAACAATATGTATTTCCCCCAAGAGCCGGAGGACTTTTCGCCTACAATGACGCGCACCTACACCGTCGTCGGCATTTGTGAGCGCACGGACTACGAGGACTACAGCGCGCCCGGCTATCTCGCCCTGACCTGCGCCGATCCCACGATTGAAACAGGCTTCTATGACCTCTATGTGCGCACAACGGACTATGACACCGACACAATGAATGCCTTTATGGATCGCTACACCTTCAGCGCGGGCAGTGTGAACTGGGACTATCTGATGGCGCTCGGCAACTATAAATACGACAATTTCACCGGCTTCGTCACAGTCTTTGTCGGCGTACTCGTCTTTTTGATCCTGCTTGGGTCCGTCAGTATGATCTACTCCGCCTTCTCCATCTCCGTCAGCGAACGCACCAAACAATTTGGATTGCTCTCCTCTGTCGGCGCGACGAGAAAGCAGCTCCGCGCCACCGTGCTGCATGAGGCGGCGATCGTCTGCCTGATCGGCATCCCCCTCGGGCTTCTGGCAGGCTGCGGCGGCATGTGGGTCACGATCACGCTTTTAGGCGACAAGCTGACCGGCATGTTCGGCGGTACAAGCACCGGTGTTCTTGCCATGCAGTACCACGTCTCCGCCGTCTCCCTGATCAGCGCAGCAGTGATTGCCGTTTTGACCGTCCTGCTCTCCGCGATCATTCCAGCGCGTCGCGCCATGAAGGTGACCGCCATTGAAGCCATCCGCCAAAGCCGCGATGTTTCCGTCAAGGGGCGCGATGTGCGCAGCGGCAAGCTGACCTACAAGATGTTCGGTCTGCCCGGGATGCTTTCAAAAAAATACTTCCGCCGCAGCCGCAAAAAATACCGTGCGACCATCTTCTCCCTTGCCATGAGCGTCCTGCTGTTCGTCTCGGCGGGCACCTACGGAATGTATCTGACCGATTCCGTCGAGGGCGTTTCCGGCACCACACCCTACGATCTCAGCTACAGCTCGAGCGCAGTGTCTATGGACGACTATGAAAAAATTCTGCCCGATCTGCGGCAGGCGGACGGCATCAAAACCGCCGTCGCTTCCACCCTGCGCGTGGAAAGCGCCGTCTTCGACGCAGGTCAGCTTGCCAAAAGCTATGTAGACTTCCGCAACGGCGCGTCGGAGCCGTTGCAGGCGGAAATCAGCCTTTTCTACCTTGACGAAGCGAGCTTTGACACCGCCCTCTCCCATTGCGGTCTGACCCGCGCGGACTATGATGCCAACCCCGGTGCGATCGTATGCAACCGCGTCATCTCCAACCTCTACTCGTCCGACGGTACCGAACGCGTGACCTATCAGGGTGCTTATTTGGACGAAAGCCAAACTTCCGTAAATCTCCTGAAAAACGATGCCGCCGAGAATGAGATGTATGAATTCACCGAGTACGCAGACGGCGCATGGATCAGCTATTACAGCAACAGTGAAACCGGGGAGACAGTCATCCGTCCCGCAACGATGCAGCCTCTTTCTGTCCTTGCTTACACGGATGTAGACCTGTTCGGCACGAACCGCGATATGATCTGCCTGTATCTGCCCTACAGTGCCCTGGAGGGCGAATACGCCGGCGAGCTTTACTGCACCGTCTCCGACAATGACGCGGCGCAGGCGTCGCTTGCGGAGGTCTTTGCGGCGCACGGCGTCTCTTATCGCCGAAACCGTCTGTATAACGCCCTCGACGAGCAGCGCACCGCAAACAATATGCTCACCGTCGTGCGCGTCTTCTCCTACGGCTTTATCACGCTCATCTCGCTCATCTGCGTAGCGAACGTCTTTAACACCATTTCAACCAACATCGCCCTGCGGCGCAGAGACTTTGCTATGCTCCGCTCCGTGGGTATGACGCGCGGCGGCTTAAACCGCATGGTGTGCTTTGAATGCTGGCTATACGGCTTCCGCGCACTGTTGATTGGATTGCCTCTGTCCGCAGCGCTCACCTATCTGTTATACCGTGCCGCCACAGGGATGTATTATAACAACGATTTTCATCTGTCGCGGTCGTCCGTCCTCATCGCCTCGCTCAGCGTATTCCTCGTCGTGTTCGTCTCGATGATGTATGCTATGCGCAAAGTAAAGAAGGACAACCCCATTGACGCACTCAAGGAGGAGAATACATAAAATGAAAAAGTTTTCTCTGATTGTAGCGCTGCTGCTCTGCCTGACGCTGCTCGGTGGCTGCTTCTTCGGAGCGCCGGAGCTGCCGCCTGCAGCGGAATACTCCGATTGGAATCTGATCCTGGTTGATGCAGAGCATTCCGTCCCCTCGGATTGGGAGTTGACTTTGGTCGATCTGCGCGGCGGCGAACAGGTCGATCGGCGCATCATCGACCCCTTGCAGGCAATGTTCGACGCCTGCCGCGCGGACGGACTGCTCCCCATCGTCTACTCGGGCTACCGTTCAAAGGAAACGCAGCAAAGCATTTATGACCGCAATCTGGCAAGAAATTTAGCCGACGGCTATTCCTCGGAGGAAGCGGAGGCGCTCACGCGGCAATGGGTCGCCGTCCCGGGCACAAGTGAGCACCAGCTCGGTCTTGCCGTGGATATCGACTCAGAGGATCCCGACCAATGCAGCGATGAGGCGGTCTGGGAATGGCTCTTGGAGCACTGCGCGGAATACGGCTTCATTCTACGCTACCCCGCAGACAAAACCGACATCACCGGCATCGGGTACGAGCCGTGGCACTTCCGCTATGTCGGCAAAGAAGCCGCCCAAACCATCATGTCCGAGGGCATCACTTTGGAGGAATACTTATCTAACGAATAGTGATTACTGATACTGAAAACCGATTAAAATATTCATTTCAATCGGTTTTCAACGCCGTTC
>CAMAEX010000012.1:0-17853 GCA_945832065.1 uncultured Clostridia bacterium
ACGCCCCTTGCGGGGCGCGACCGAGGGCGGCGGCTAAACCGCCCATATTCGAAAGATTTCAACTCACACGCCCCTTGCGGGGCGCGACCGCTGAAGCGGCTGAAGCTATAAGAAATTACGAGATTTCAACTCACACGCCCCTTGCGGGGCGCGACGTTGCTGTGGATCGGCACATGCAGCTCCGCGCAAATTTCAACTCACACGCCCCTTGCGGGGCGCGACAGCAAAATATTGTATACTTTGCCATCGTACCGTCTAAATCAAGGGGTGGACAAAAATTGGGGTTATTCTGTTTCCTTTATTTTCTCTGTAATATGACGCATTTTGGGGCGAACTCCCCTACACTCTGCACATCACTGCAGGTTCGCCTCCATGCATTCATTTACACCATCGGCGCCCCTTAAAGGATAATCACACCTTCCGGGTCATAAGTCTCCTTTGCACCGATATGCTCCACGCGCTTTTGCCAGTGGTTTCCGAGGTAATAAAATCGCAGGCTATCCTTTGATGGGTCAATCAGCTTGATTAGGCGCTCTTTCAGCTTTATGAAGTTGCCGTAGTCCAGATCCGCTTCAAAAACCGAATTTTGGACCCTCTGCGCGTGATTTTGACATTGCTTTGCAACCTTACGCAATCGCGCCCTGCCGGCAGAATCCGCAGTGGACACATCATAACTGATCAAAACCATCATAGCATTCACCGATTCAGATAGCATGGGTATTCCGGGATCTCTCCGCGTACAAATTTTGCCAACAGGTTACTCTGCACATACGGCAAAAGTCCGAATTGGATCTTTTGTTTCAGATACGGGTGCATTAGATCTGTCCGCTTTTTCTCCTGCCAACGCGTCAGTACCTTTTTGCGACCGTTGTCATTGAGCCAAACCGCTCCCGAGATCTGTACCTCAAAATCCTTTTCACTGAGGATCCCGAGATTAAAGAGTGTGATCGTAAAACGCTCAACATGGCAGCGCGCTTCTTCGACCAAGTCGCATGCCAGCGATGCGCGTCCGCTGCGAAGCGCGTGGTAAAATCCGATATAGCTGTCCAAGCCCACCGTTTCCAGCGCAGCAGCAAATTCATTGGTATAAAGCGTATAGACAAACGAGAGTACCGCATTCACCGGGTCAAGCGGCGGGCGTTTTGTCCGCGCCGTGAACGGTATGTCCGGATTTTTGAACAATTTCCCAAATACACCAAAGTAGGCACTTGCGCAATTCCCCTCAATGCCGAGTAAGATCTCCAACGAAGATGCTTCATAAACCGCCTGTACGCCTTTTTTCAGTTGCTCCATGGTGGAAATCACCTCTGCATCCTGCCGCAGCGTTGCATTATCATGGCAGGAGCGACGCAGAAGGGAGAGACCGTTGGTCAGCTTTGCCGCCATACTGTTTTGCGCAAGGAGCAGTGCATTTTTTCGAAACACATCGATCTGCGAAACACGTAGAAACACATTCCCCCGCGTTTCACCGCTGACCTTCGCCAAAAATCTGCCCTGTGGAGAAACGAAACTGATCGGAATCAGCTTTTCGGCGCATTTGCCCATTAGGGCGGGAGAACAGCCGAGATAGCTGAAGCAAACGATTGCCTCCACATTATCAAAGGGAATACGAAATTTCTCCTGTTGCTCCAGACGGCAGACGATGTTCTCCCCATCGAGCGATAAATACGCCTGTTCATTGGTAATGTACACCGTGTTCAGCAGTTTTCTCATAGGATTTCCTCCAGCATCTCAGTAACGGCAGTACGGACAGGCGAGGCAGCACGGAGCTTCGGAATGCAGATATCCCGCAGGGAGCAGCCGCTGCAGGGCTGCCCTCGACGGATGGGTGGGATCGTACCGTTTCGCAGCGCCTCACGCATCTGCGAAAGCACCGCTCTCAGCTTTGCATCAAATTCCTCACGCTGCTGTGCAAAGGGCAGGAGGACTCGCTGCTTTACATCCGCATAGTAAAGCACTGCCTCGCAATTCCCGCCGAATACCGCATCCACGCAGAGCTTTAGGGCATAGACCTGCATGGCATCGTCCTCCGACCAGTCTGCATTTTTTGGCTTTGTCGGCTTATACTCCACAAGGCACAGTCCGCGCGCCGTCTCTTCGATGCAGTCTGTCACGCCGTAAATGCCGTAATCGTCATTCCACACCGAAACCGCAGTATGTACCTTCTTCCCGCGCCCGCTGAAGCGTTCCGGCGAGTGGACGCGTTCGTGCAGGAGGTTGGCCTTCGCCACAAAATAGTTCTCCGCCCAAGCGCAGTCGATCTCCATCAGCCCCCAACGGTGCGAGCAATAGAGATAATGTTGGATCGAGCGGATCGGGATGCTTTCCATCAGAGCTTTTTAAGCAGCGTGACTCCCTCGGGCATCGTTTCGTCCACACGGATCTGATAATCGGAAAAGGCACGGGGCGTCATGTTCTCAGTCGTCACAGTTACCTTATCAAACAGCACGGATGACGGGCAGTTACCCAAGAGGGTGTCATGCTTGAATACAAACAGATGACGCATGGACATTTTTCCTCTTGCAGCGCTGTGATCGTTTTCAAACATATTGATGATCGCGTTCCAGAGCAGTTCCAGGTCTGCGTCGTCAAAACCGGTCAACTTCTGCGCCAGAGCCGCAGAGACATAGCCCTCGGCGCGATAGAGGGCGTAGGGAATGATGCTCTTGCGTCCCATCTCCGTCTCGCCGGTCGTTTGACGATCCGTTGTCGTTCTCGCCTGCCGCGTGATCGTGACATCCTGAATGGAGATCGGAGACTGGCTTTTTGCAAAGTTGATCTGCACCGGTCCGCGTACGATACCGCAGGGATCGTCCCCCGTGGACATGACCGCACCAAAGGTGCGAACATCATAGTAGTTTCTGCACATATAATCGCGCGCCTTGCGTACATCGTCCGCATTTGCGCCTTTTTTCTTTGTCGGAAGCTCTTGCGCTTCATATGCCTCGGTAAACTTCGTATTGAGCGCACGATCCGGCTTGATCAAAATATTGAAGCCCGCCTCTCCCTCTTTCACCAGCTCAACATAGTTACGGATCTTTCGTTTCAGACAGACATCCGTGATATAGCCGAAGCCGCTCTCCGCGTCAATACGCGGGGTATTCCCTGCGTCGGGGTCTCCGTTGGGGTTGCCGTTTTCCACATCAAACAGCATAATGAACTCGTAACGATTTGCAATAGCCATGGTTATTTCTCCTCCCGTGTTTCTTTGATGGTTTGAATTTTCTTATCCGTATAGCTGCTCTGCTGATAATAGCCCAGCATAAATCTCCCCTGATCGGTCAAGGAGAGGCTGATCGGGAATTCATTTCCCAGCTTGTCCATGATCTCCTTAATGTCGTCATTGGCGTATTTCGGGTCTCCGATCTTCGCCAAATTGTACTGCGCAATGCGGAGTACCTTTGCGAACACCGCTGCGGGTCTGCTCGAAGCAGACGCAAAATAGGTGTCCTTGATCGTGCGGTTCAAGCTGTAGTTGGAAGCCTTGAGTTGTATCCCCTCCAACACGGCAAAGAGTCTGCCGCACAGATAGGCGGGATTGTTGTTCTGCTTGTCCAGTGCCAATGTGATTTCCTCCTTCTGTCCGCTGAGTCTTGCTGCACGATTGATGCACGCCTTCAAAACTCCCATACGGACGGCATTCATTTTGATGTAGCTGTTGTTTTCCTCGTCACTGTCGGTCCGTATCCGGCGCACCATCGTTTGCAGCAGAAAGGTTGGATAAGGCTGTCCATAAAGGATCGCTTCCAACAGCTTGCTCATTCCGGAAGGATCGACTGTTTCATTTTTACTTTTGGGCGAAAGCAGCTCCTTGCGGATTTTCCAAAGCGGGACGGTGCGTTCTCCCTCATACATCTGTATATCCTTCTGATGCTGCGCCAAATTTTGCATGATTTTTCCAAATCTCTGACGGTAGACGAACTTGACGGCGAGCCGCGCGGAGTTCGGTTTCAAACCGACAAGGTAAAAGTCCACATTAGGATCAAGGTTCTCCCAAAGTACCTCGCCATCCGCCGAGGGCAGTCCCTCCTTCGAATCCTGCATAGCCCGTTTCAAGAAATCATCCGTCTGCGCCTCGTCCATCGTATCGGAGAAGGTCAGCATGGAAAACACTTCATCGTACCGTTCATCTCCCGACGCAGCCCAGTGTACCACTGCAATGTCGTCAAGCATCGTACGATGCCGCTTGTCCGCAAGCAGGTAATTCAGCGCCTCCGTATACTTCTTCATGGCAAGCTCAGAAATATTGCTGTTATAAGATTGCTCGTGTCCATAGGAGGTCTCTGCGCTGTTGTTGATGCTGATCAGCGCATTTCCCATCGAAGAACCTCCCGGAACGCCGCGAATCTTGTCATGAATTCGCGCAATCGGCGCCTCCGTTCCGAGAACAGCGCATTGACCGATGACCTCATCGTTCCGTTCTTCACAGGCAAGCTGCTGCTCCCAGCGTGCTTTGATCGACGGATCAAGATGCAGCGGGCAGTCCGGCCGCCCGGAGAGACAGAATGCAAACCCCGACGTCGGCAGCATCTTTCCCAACGCCAGCAGGAAGGGATTTTCCTTCTCCCGCTCCGGCTTCCACCGCTCGATAAAGCAGCGGAACGCATTCACAATGGGCGTATCCAGTCCCGCCAAAAAGGTCAGATTTTTCTGCACAAATGCTTCGTGGGATTTCCGCGCTTTCTGTGTTCTGTCCTCCGGTGTCAGCGTACCTTGTTCATAGTTCAAGCCGAACAAATACAGCGGACGGTGCTCCACCACATTGCCGTCAATGCCCGGTTTTTCGCTCCGTTTGGGCATGACCTCAATGCGCGGCGCAACAACCTCCTTCTGTTTTCCCTTTTGCTCCACCGTGGTTCTTTTCTGCCAGTCAATGATGGCGTCGATCTCACCCTGCGGTGTCAGGCTGACCAAGTAATGGATTTTCACATTGGAATAGCCCTGCGGCAGCACCTCACCCCGTTCGGCGAGGCGATCATAGTAATTACATAAAGCATGGATCAGCATCGCAAGTCCTCCGCATACTTTGCCACATCAATAACACCGCCGATCATGTGCGGGCGATAATAGACCGCTTCGGCGCGGTCGGAGAATTTTGGATTCTCCCAGTCGCCGTTGATCGGCTCGCCGCCGTCGGCAAAGCGCATCCGATAGAGCATAAAGCCCAAGTCCACATCGCCCATTGCCAAAATCTCCGGACTGATTTGACCCAAATCGAAGCTCTCAACAAGCTCTATATGCCGCACAGGAAATTCGCTGCACCCGAAACAGGGTGTGCGGAAGTACTGTCCGTTTTCCAAGCGGCGCTTCAGGATATTGTAGTGCTTTTTCTCTGCATCCGTCTCCTGCTCGTTTCTGCGTCCGGTCAGCTCAAAGTGAAATTCGATGCCGTAGCGGACATTTTTCAGCAGCATCGTGGCGCGTTGGTTGCGGCATTCCGAAGTGTAGATCGACAGATCCTTTCCCGCGCCGCGCAGATTGCTTTTCACGGCGGAAAGGGGTATCTTATCCTTGACTTCATTTCTGCGGATGTTAAGAAAGTCAATCGGCTGAAATACAACGATCTTGTCAATCACATACCGGATGGCAGGTTTCCAGTACACACTTTTCAGCATGCCCTCTATCGCGCCCGGCGTCGGAACATCATAGCTGACGCGCTCCACCTTCATTTCAGGTCTTGTAAAGCAGGCATAGTCCCCGTCTATGATAATACGAAATCCATACATGGCATTGCTCCTTTCAAAAAATAATATCTTTTCCCTCAAACACGATGCCGACCTCCGCGTCGTAGTAATCGGGATTGGTCAAACAGTAAATACCCGTACCGTAGTCCTCGACGGCATGCTGCTTCAGCAGCGTCTCAAACTCATAGGGATAGATCGAACAACAATATTTTTGCAGCTTGCGCGGGCTGCCAAAGCCGCTTTCCCGCATTTGTGCAATGGCCGCTTCGCTTGCCGCGTCACGGCTGACCGCGATGGAAACCGTCTTCGTCCCAATCAGCTTCATCTCTTCGCTGTAGCTTCGGAACGGGATCGCGTCCAGCGACTTGCAGCAACGGCTGACGGAATGTGCGGTAAGCTCGTCCTCCGTGGTAAAAAACAGTCTGTCATAGAACGCCTCGATTGCCTCCGGCGTGTCGATATTCGGGTAATCGTGCAAAATTCCCGCCGTAATGTTTTGGCGAACCTCCTGCACGGCGCGTCCGTCCTGCCTTGTGAAAATAGATACCACGCCGTTTTTCCGAAGTCCCTCACGGTTGCAGCGTCCGCCCGCCTGTAGAATACTGTCTAAGCCCGCAAGCTCACGGTAAACTGCAACAAAATCCAAATCAACCCCTGCCTCAATGAGGGAGGTGGAGATCACCGTGATACGGCGCTCCGGCGGAACATTTTCTCCCGTAGGATATTCCGTATACAGTGCTTGCAGCTCCTGCCGTATTTGCCGTATCTGTGCGGAGCGGTCATAGCCCGTCATATAGGTCGAGAGATGATACTTTTTCCCGCTGCACAGACGATAGAGCGCGCGTGCCGCACGACGGCTGTTTACGATAATCAGCGACGCGGGCGACTGCGCCGCCAAATGCAGCAGCGCCTCGTCTGATTGCTCGCCGATGAAGCGGTACTCGCATTTTGCAAATTTTTGGAACGCCGAACGATCCGGCACCAGATCGACAATCTTTGCGTCAGGCAGGGTATACTGTTCCATCAGTTTTCGAAAATTCGGCATTGTCGCCGTCAGGAAGATCGCCTCGCTGTGCAGGCACCGTGTCAAAAGGGCAACCGCCATCAGGCATGGCTGCAAAAACTCGCGGGGCATCAGATGCGCTTCGTCGAAAACAAGCACGCTGTCCGCCATATTGTGCAGCTTCCGCAGCTTCCCGCGTCGATTCGCATAGACGGATTCAAAGAATTGCACCGCCGTTGTGATGATAATTTGCGCGTCCCAGTTTTCGCAGGCGAATTTCGCACTTTCCCGCTCGTCCTCTGTCAGATTCTCCGCGTCTTCATAGGAGAAGGTAGACTGATGTCGGAGAATTTGTGCTTTCGAGCCGAACAGCCGTTCAAATTCCTCCGCCGTCTGCTCAATGATGCTGTTGTAGGGAATGATATAAATAATGCGTTTTTTCTCGGAACGCCTCGCCCGTTCCAACGCACAGCGCATGCTTGCCAGCGTTTTTCCGCTGCCCGTCGGCATATTCATCAGATACAGCTCCGCAGGCGTGACGATATTGGAAAACGCCTGTGCCTGTAAGGATGCGCGTGCTTTTTGCAGCTCCGTCACTGCGCGGAAAGAACGGAGCTTTTGCGCAAGCAGCGCCTCACAGGCAACAAAGTCCGCTGTCAGGGTGCGCTCAGTCTTGCCATGTGTCGCCTGCGCCGTGTCGAGAGAATCCGCATCGACCAAGCAGGAAAAACAGTACCGCGTTAAAAATGCATACAGTTCAATCAGGGACTCTCTCGTTGTCCCGATCCGCATCAGGTACGCATTGAATGCGTTTACCGAAGGCTTCGGCGTCGTCAGCTCGTGCAAATAGTCGGAGTAATCCTCCGTCTCGCGTTTCAGTCTGCCAAACAGCGTGCTTTTATCCGCAAGGTCGGCACATGTGCCACAATCCGGAATGCCGGAATGGTGACCGGCAATGCAAAGCTCTGCCAGCAGCGCCATCGGCGAGCTTCCGAAACGCTTACTTACTTCTTTGGCTCCGCAGATGGAATGCTCCACCGCAATACTCGCACCTTTGATGCGTTTTTGAAAGGACTCCTGATATTTCCCAACATCGTGCAGCAAACCGATCAGTTCGCATAGATCCTTCAGCTCAGCCACTGCACCGTCGCGGCTCAATTTCGCGACCGCTTCACAATGTTCTCGCAGAGCCTGTTCTTCGCCATTATCGCCTTTATGTGCTATGTAAGTCACGCTACCACCGCCATTCATTTCCATATATTCGTATTATATGATGCTAATTAGCAATTTTCAACAATTTTTCCTATTTAATTGCTTTTATCTTTATAGATTTTTGCCATTCATCTCAATCGTGCGAGCGATTACTTTTTTTGCACATTCTATTTATAGCACATTCCCTGTCCAATAAATCGTACTTTGTCGAAATCTTTTGAAAAAAGCAAAAAAATTCGTGTCCGATCCGGCGCATTGAGGTGCGGCGGGTTGACTTCCTTGGCGGAATGGAGTATGATATTCTTGGTTTTTGGCGGTTTTGCCGCATGCTTCGACAGGCGGTGCGCTTGGGAGGGTTTATGCAGCTTGACGGGTTTTTGTTTTTTCTTCTGGTGATCTGTCTCGGCTATTTTGTTTCGCGGTTTCGTCTGGTAAAGGAAAACGCCGCCGAGGTACTGCCGTCGCTGCTGCTGAACGTCTGTTTTCCGGCGCTGCTGCTGACGACCTTCGCCTCGGTGGACAGGCAGACGCTGCTGGCTGCCGGACTGCCTGCGCTGATTGCAACACCGGTGTTCGCACTGCTGCCGTTTTTCGCTTCGTTATTCCTGTTTCGCAAGGAGGAGCCGGAGCGGCGCGCGCTGCTGCGGTATATCAGCGGCATCGGCAATACCTCCTTTGTCTGCATCCCGCTGCTGCGGCTGTTTTTGCCGGACGAGCAGATGCTGATCGTTTTCGTCCACGGCGCGGTGATGGATCTGCTGATCTGGGGGCTGCACCACCCGCTGTTTTTGGGCAGCGGACTGCGCAAGAACCGCCAGCCGTTTTATAAGCTGCTGCTCTCCCCCTGCCTGCTCGCCGTGGTGGTCGGCACGCTTTTCTCCGTGACCGGCGCCAAGCTTCCGTCCTTCCTGCAATACACCTTGGACGCGCTGGCAGCCGTTGTCTCCCCGCTTTCACTGCTGCTGATCGGTATGCTGATCCGGCAATACGGTCTTTTCGCGTGGCGCAAAAACCGCACCGCCATCCTCTATTCTGTCTGGAAGGTCCTACTCTATCCCTGCATCGTATTCGCGGCACTGTACTTTCTTCTGCCCCTGCAAAGCGCGTTGATCCTTGCCATTTTGTTCGGCAGTCCCGCGCCCGTCACTGCGGTGGTTTGGTGCAAGGAATACCGCCGCGATACCAAGCTTGCGGTGGACTGCCTCATTCCCTCGACGATCCTCTATTTTCTCGTTATGGGCGGCGCGCTTACCGTCCTGACGCACCTCGGCATTCTCGGCTGAGTGTTTTCTCTGTATTTTAAGTAAAGGAGCTTTACTATGAATCAAAAGATCACGGAATCCATCCTCTATCTCGGCGTCAACGACCACGAGGTCGATCTGTTCGAGGGACAGTATGATGTCCCCAACGGCATGGCGTACAACTCCTACGCCATCGTCGATGAAAAGGTCGCCATCATGGACACGGTCGACGTCCGCTTCACCCACGAGTGGCTGGACAATATCCAAAACGCCCTCAGCAGCCGCAAGCCCGACTATCTGATCGTGCAGCACATGGAGCCGGACCACTCCGCCAACATCGCGGAGTTTATGAAGGTCTATCCCGAGGCGACGATCGTCTCCTCCGCAAAAGCCTTTACCATGATGCAGAACTTTTTCGGCACGGACTATGCCGACCGCCGCATCGTCGTGGGGGAAGGCTCGACGCTGAGCCTCGGCAAGCACGATCTGACCTTCGTCACCGCGCCGATGGTACATTGGCCCGAGGTCATTGTGACCTATGACGCACTGGACAAGGTGCTTTTCTCCGCCGATGGCTTCGGCAAATTCGGCGCGCTCGATGTCGAGGAGGACTGGGCGTGTGAGGCACGGCGCTACTATTTCGGCATCGTCGGCAAGTACGGCGCGCAGGTGCAGGCGCTGCTCAAGAAGGCAGCCACGCTGGACATTCAGAAGATCCTCCCGCTGCACGGACCCATGCTCACCGAAAATCTCGGTTATTATCTCAATCTGTATCAGACTTGGTCTTCCTACGAGGCGGAGAGCGAGGGCATCGTCATCGCATACACCTCCGTTTACGGTCACACCCGTCAGGCGGTGGAGCTGCTTGCCGAAAAGCTGAAGGCAAAGGGCTGCCCGAAGGTCGTCCTGCATGACCTTGCCCGCACCGATATGGCAGAAGCCGTTGAGGACGCGTTCCGCTATAACCGCCTCGTGCTCGCAACGACGACTTATAACGCGGGCATCTTCCCCTTCATGCACACCTTCATCGACCATCTGACCGAGCGCAATTACCGCAACCGTACCGTCGCGTTCATCGAGAACGGAAGTTGGGCACCCCTCGCGGCAAAGACCATGCGCACGATGCTCGACGGCTGCAAGAACCTGACCTTCACCGACACGACCGTACATATTCTCTCCGCCCTGAACGACGAGAGCAAGGGTCAGATCGAAAAGCTCTCCGACGAGCTGTGCCGCGACTACCTCGCCCAGCAGGACAGCACCGCGAATAAGAACGATCTCACCGCTCTGTTCAACATCGGCTACGGTCTGTATGTCGTCACCTCCAACGACGGCAAGCGTGACAACGGTCTGATCGTCAACACCGTCTCGCAGGTGACGAACACGCCCAACCGCGTCGCCGTGACGATCAATAAACAGAACTACTCCCACCACGTCATCCGTCAGACGGGCATCATGAACCTCAACTGCCTGTCCACCGACGCACCCTTCTCCGTTTTCGAGTGCTACGGCTTCCGCAGCGGACGCAATGTGGACAAGTTTGAGGGTGAGACACCGCTGCGTTCGGACAATGGCTTAGTCTTCCTGCCCCGCTATATCAACTCCTTCCTCTCGCTCAAGGTCGAGCAGTATGTCGATCTCGGCACGCACGGCATGTTCATTTGCAGCATCACCGAGGCGCGCGTCCTGTCGAATCTTGAGACGATGACCTACACCTACTACCAGAAGAATGTCAAGCCGAAGCCCGCGACCGAGGGCAAGAAGGGCTTTGTCTGCAAGGTCTGCGGCTATGTCTATGAGGGCGACGAGCTGCCTGAGGACTTTATCTGCCCGCTCTGCAAGCACGGCGCCGCAGACTTTGAGCCGATCTCCTGAGGCAGCGGCATGGGTGCGCTCAAACGCGAGGATTATTACGAGCCGTCCTGCCCGTTCTGCACGGACGGGTTGGACGGTAAGAAAACGATCCGCCCCATTGATCTCAGCCGCATGATGGACAGGCTCAACGCCTACCTTGACCGCAACGACTACGATGCTGCCGAACGCCATTTGCAGTATTGGCTTGCAGAAGCGCAGAACGGCAACGACGAACGCGGCGCATTGACCATCCGCAACGAGCAGATGGGGCTTTACCGCAAAAGGGGGAAGCGTGAGGAGGCGCTGGAAGCCGTCCGTCAGGGACTTTCTCTGCTGCATACCCTGCAATTTGAGGGCACGCTGACGGCGGGAACGACCTATGTCAACGCCGCGACCGTCTATAAATCCTTCGGCATGGCAAAGGAGGCGCTTCCCCTCTACCGTGCAGCGCAGGATATCTATGAAAAGGAGCTGCCCGAGGACGATGCCCGTCTCGGCGGACTGTATAACAATATGGCGCTCGCCCTCGCGGACGAAAAACAGTTCCGTGAGGCGGAGTCCTGTTACCGCAAGGCGCTTTCCGTCATGGCGCGGGTCGAACACGGAGAGGCAGAGGCGGCGATCACCTACCTCAACATGGCAGACCTCGCCGCAGAGGAATTGGGACTGTTGGAGTCCGAGGAGATCGTCTCGGCGTATTTGGACAAGGCAGAAGCCCTTTTGGAGACGGCGAGCCTCCCACACAACGGCAATTACGCCTTTGTCTGTGAAAAGTGCGCTCCGACCTTTGACTATTTCGGTCGTTTCGCCTACGCAAGGGAACTGAAGGAGCGCTCGGAGGAAATCTATGCAAGGAATTGAGTTGTGCCGCGGGTTCTATGAGGTATACGGCGCACCGATGCTCCACGAGCAGTTCCCGCAGTTTGAGGAGATCATTGCGGTCGGTCTGGTCGGCGCAGGCTCGGAATGCTTCGGCTATGACGATGAAGTCTCCCGCGACCATGATTATGAACCGGCATTCTGCCTGTTCCTGCCCGATGAGGAGGTCATCGACCGCCGCACGGCATTTCTCTTAGAGCGCGCCTACGCAAAGCTGCCGAAGGAATACGGCGGTATCCCCCGTCTGCGGGTCAGTCCCGTCGGCGGCAATCGGCACGGCGTTTTACGCATGGAGGACTTCTTTCGGGAGAAGATCGGACATTCCGGAAAGATCACCGACTTGACGGATTGGTTCTCCGTCCCCGAGCAGGGGCTTGCCGAGGCGACAAACGGTGAAGTGTTCCGCGACGATGTGGGGCTATTCACCTCCATCCGCAATGCACTGCGCTATTTCCCGCCCGATGTGCGCAAAAAGAAGCTCGCGGGCAGGCTGCTGCTCATGGCGCAGTCGGGGCAGTACAATTATGCTCGCTGCCTCGCGCACGGGGAGCCTGCCGCCGCGCAGCTTGCTGTCACGGAGTTCGTCCGCCATACGCTCGCGGTCATTTTCCTGCTGAATGAACGCTATCTCCCCTATTATAAATGGCAGTTCCGCGGGCTTCGGGAGCTGCCGTGGTTGTCCGAGCTTGCGCAGCCGTTGGAATTTCTGCTCACCACAGGCAATGAGGCATCCCTTGCCGAACAGAAGGCTGCAAGCATCGAGGAGATCGCATTCCGCATCATCTCCGCATTGCAGGATCAAAACCTTACGGAAGCGGTCTGCGGCGATTTGGAAAAGCATGCCTACTCCGTCAACGACCAAATCACCGACTCCAACCTCCGCAACGCGCATATTCTATTCGCAGTCGAATAAACCGCAACGGCAGCCGCACAAATCGGCTGCCGTTGTTTTCTTTCCTTAGTCACAGGAGCGGATTACATCCGCACGAGAAAGGATTTCATGGCAATATCTTAAAAATACCTCTTGTATGCGGCTTGTTTTTATTGTAGAATCATAGAAAAACACAAACGGAGGCCTTCCATTGAAACAAGCATTCCGCAGGAGCGTCGCGTCGCTGCTGCTTTTGATATTTATCGTTTCTCTCTCTGCCTGCGGAGAGAGTGCAATCAAGGATACCCGCCCGACGGAGGGCGTCGGCGTGGCGACCGTGAGCGCGGTGGGTGACATCTATCTGACCGATGAAATGCTCGCGGACGCGCGCCGCTCGAACGGGTCTTATGACTTTTCCGCCCAATTCGAGGGGGTCTGCGCCTCGCTTGCCGCTGCCGATCTCACCATCGGCAATTTTGAGGGAACCTTCTGCGGCACACCCTACGGCATGGAGGCGGGCAGCTATCCCGATGCCCTCGCCGCCGCGCTCAGCGCCGCAGGCTTTGACCTCCTGCAAACCGCGAATTCCTACAGCATTTTCGGAGGCTTCAGCGGTCTACAGCGCACCAAGGCGGTCATTGAGGATAACGGCATGACCGCCGTGGGCACCTACAGCAGCGCAGACGACCGTGCGGAGCATCCCGTTGTCGTCCGGGAGGTCAACGGCGTGCGGATCGCCTTTGTCGCCTTCACCAAGGGCTTGGGCGGTCTGAGTCTCCCGGAAAACGCGACAGGCTGCGTCGATCTGCTCTATGAGGATTATACCACGAACTACTCTGACCTTGACACCGCCGCGATTGACGCTGTATTAAACGCTGCCAAGCAGGAAAAGCCCGATGTCATCATCGCCGCTCTGCACTGGGGCAGTGAGAATGTCAGCGAGGTCAGCGAAAAGCAGGAGGAAGCTGCGGACTATCTGTTCCGAAACGGTGTGGATGTGATCCTCGGCTCCCACTCGCATCTGGTCGGCACGGTGGAAACCCGCACGATCACCTTTGAAAACGGTACGACAAAGGATGTCGTGCTTGCCTACAGCCTCGGAGACTTCTGCAAAGCGGAAAAGGGCGCTTGCAACGCCTCCCTGATTCTAAATTTGGAATTCACCCGCGACCACGCCGGCGGCACAACAACAATCACCAATGTCAGCTATACCCCCGTTGCCTCCATTGACCGCGGCTCCAAGGCAGCCGACCGCTACGCCGTAATCGACATTGACAACGCCCTCGCCCTTTACGAAGACAACTATTACAACCGCATCAGTACAGACCTCTATGAAACCCTCATAGAAAAGCGCCAATCCCTTGTGCTCCGCCTCATCCCCTAAAAAAGCACCGCACCCTCGCCGTAGGGGCGGCTATTAGCCGCCCGCGCGCAGGAACTACCGAGTGCGTACAAACTTACACTCTGAGATTGCCGCGTCGCTATGCTCCTCGCAATGACAAATGAGGGTCGCCTTTTCTGTCATTGCGAGGCGCTTGCGCCGTGGTAGCGCAGCCGTTCGCGAGGAACGAGCGTTACGGATGCAGCATACCCCCTTGCGGGTGCAATCTCGTGTAGGAACTACCGACTGTGTACAAACCTGTTCGCCTGTACCGTCTGCCGCTTACGCGGTCGGCGGGGAATGGTGCATTTTCGCCGTGAGCGCAGCCTATTCACTTTTCACTAAAAAAACGACGCCCCTCACGGAGCGTCGTTTTGTTTTGACTTTGATTAGCCGTTCTCGCGCATCTTCGCGAAGCACTCGCTGCAATACACGGGACGGTCGGTCTTCGGCTCAAAGGGAACGCGAGCCTCGCCGCCGCAGTTAGCGCAGACAGCGGTGAAATACTCTCTCGGGCTACGAGCAGCATTCTTGCGAGCGTCACGGCAAGCCTTGCAGCGCTGCGGCTCATTCTGGAAGCCTCTCTCAGCATAGAACTCCTGCTCACCGGCGGTGAACACGAACTCGTTACCGCATTCCTTGCAAACTAAAGTCTTGTCTTCGTACATGTTGGTTTACCTCTCTTGATAAGTGATTTGCCCTGACGCTATTTCCATCAAAAAATGCTTGCTGGTTTGACACAGGGTTGATATTGCGAACGGCTTAACGCCGTAAACGCCTTTAGGCTACCTCATTATTATAGCATTTTATGCAGTTTTGTCAATAGTTGATGAAATATTATTTCTTTCCGGCGGAAATTTGTTGAATTTCGATGATTTTCCCACTCGAATTTGTTCAAAATGTCAGTTGTTCCGGCGTGTCATTGTGTAAATGCAGGTGGTCATAGGCAAGCTGCGTGACGCAGCGGCCGCGCGGCGTGCGGGTCAAAAAGCCGATCTGCATCAGGTAGGGCTCGTAAACATCCTCCAGTGTGACCGCCTCCTCGCCGATGGTCGCCGCGAGGGTCTCCAAACCGACGGGGCCGCCGCCGTAGAACTTGATGATCGCCGTGAGCATTCGCCGGTCGGTCGCATCCAAGCCGAGCTTGTCGACCTCTAACTTGCTCAGCGCGTGATCCGCCGCCTCCTTGGTAATGACACCGTCATAGTAAATTTGGGCGAAATCGCGCACACGGCGCAAAATACGGTTGGCGATTCTCGGCGTACCTCTGCTTCTCGAAGCGACCTCCAAGGCGCCCTCCGGGTCAATCTGCATGCCCAGCAGCGCCGCCGACCGCGTGATGATGCGGCGCAGCTCCTCCGGCGAATACAGCTCCAAGCGGAAGCTCACGCCGAACCGATCCCGCAGCGGTGCGGAGAGCTGCCCCGCGCGGGTGGTCGCGCCGATCAGGGTAAAGCGCGGCAGATCCAACCGAATGGAGTTTGCCGAGGGTCCCTTGCCGACAATGATGTCGATCGCAAAATCCTCCATCGCGGGATACAAAATCTCCTCCACCGCCGTGTTCAGGCGGTGGATCTCGTCAATAAACAGAATGTCGCCCTCGCTCAGATTGGTCAGCAATGCCGCGAGGTCGCCCGCCTTTTCAATGGCAGGGCCGGAGGTAATGCGGATGTTTACGCCCATCTCGTTGGCAATAACCCCTGCCAGCGTTGTCTTGCCCAGTCCCGGAGGACCGTAAAGCAGCACATGATCCAGCGGCTCGTTTCTGCGCTTTGCCGCCTCGATGTAGACCGCCAAATTCTCCTTGACCTTCTCCTGCCCGTTGTATTCGCTCAGGCGCTTCGGACGCAGGGAGAACTCTCCCTCGTCGTTTGCGGTGAAGCTCGTTGTCACGAGGGGGGCTTCATATTCCTGCGAAAAATCAATGCTCATGCCGTCACCTCATCACCATCGCGCGCAGGCATTGCCGCACGATCTCCTCCGTGCTCATACCCTCGGTCTTGATGCCCTTGAGCGCCGCGCCGATCTCGTTTTGATTGTACCCAAGCTCCGCCAGCGCCGCCTGCGCAAGCGCCAAGTTGCTTCCTGCGGTCGGAATGGAAACGGCAGACGCGCCGTCGGAGAAATCGACCTCCGTCACCGCGCCGAGCTTGTCCTTCAGCTCCAAAATAATGCGCTGGGCGAGCTTTTTGCCCACGCCCTGCGCCGCCGTCAGCGCCTTTTCGTCCTGCGTCATGATGGCGAGCATGAAGCGCTCCGGCGAGGTCGAAGATAAAATGGCGATCGCCGCCTTGGGTCCGACCCCTGTCACCCCAAGCAGCAGTTCAAAGCAGCGCAGCTCGTCGCGGGTAGAGAAGCCGTAAATATCGAACGCATCCTCCCGGATATTGCAGTAAGTAAACAGCTTCGCCGTCTGCCCAACGCGGAGCTTCGAGAGCGTATAGGAGGTCGTCCGGCACGCGAAACCGGCACCGGCGCAGTCCACGACCGCCAAATTGCCCTCCATCATCGTTATTTCACCGTTCAGATAATAGAACATTTCAAATCCCTCATTTTTGCGGCAGCCGGCTCGTCGCGCTCCGCGCATGGCATAAGGCAATGGCGATCGCGTCCGCCGCGTCGTCCGGACGGGGGAGCTTGTCCATTTTCAGAAAACGCCTTGTCATATCCATGACCTGCCGTTTTTCCGCCTTGCCGTAGCCGACCACCGCCTGCTTTACCTGCATCGGCGTATACTCAAACAGCGGCACTCCTGCCCGCTCAATGGCGAGCAAGATCACGCCGCGCCCGTGGGAGACGCCGATGCCCGTTGTGATATTGTGGCCCCAAAACAGCTCCTCCACCGCGACCGCCTCCGGCTTCGTCACCTCGAGCAGACGGGTCATGTCCTCAAAGAGCATGTTGAGCCGTTTGGGAAAGGACAGATCGGCAGGCGTCGTCACCGTGCCGTATTGTAAAAGCCTGTATTCCCCGCGCTCCGAAGAGAGCAATCCAAACCCCGTCGTAGCATACCCGGGGTCGATGCCTAAAATAATCAATGGAACAGCCCCAGCGCCCACGCACGCACGGTTTCGATCCAGCCGGGGAACGCAATGCTGAGCAGCCAGCTGATAATTCCCAAAATGACAATCGCAAACAAAATCCACGCAAAGACTCGCTTCGAAGTCGGACTTGGCACAAAAGGTTCCTTCTCCGCCGCAGCGGCTTCCTCCGCCCCGACCTCCTCCGTCACACTCTGTTCCGTCATTTCTTCACGAACCTCTTCCGTTTTTTTCTCCTGCATTCTAAATCACCTCCAGTGTATCATACCACACCCTTTCCGAAATTGCACCTGTTTTTTTCCCGCCTGCCGTTTTTCCCTCATAATCGCCGCTCCTTTCATCCTTGGGCAATCCCTGCGCCCATCTGCCGCACTCTCGCCGTAGGGCGCGCACCCGCAAGGGGTATGCCGCATCCGTAGCGCTCCTTCGTCGCGAACGGCTGCGCTAACGACCCCGGCGCACCGGCGCAGGAAGTACCGACCGCGCATGTCATTGTCATAACGCTCCCTGTAGGGCGGGGACATGTCCCCGCCGTCCGCGAAGCGGCAGACAGTAGGCATGAACAAGCTTGTACGCAGTCGATAGCTCCTACACCGGCGGGGACATGTCCCCGCCCTACAGCGCGGAGTACTGCTCATACCAATCACCAATTAAAATGTGCAACGCACATTTTAATTGCGATACCGT
>CAMAEX010000013.1:0-17604 GCA_945832065.1 uncultured Clostridia bacterium
GAGCGCTACGGATGCGGCGTACCCCTCTGCGGGTGCGTGCCGTCCGCGAAGCGGCTCCGTAGGAATTTACGATACTGCACGGCATTTCGTAGCTGCCACGGCGGGGACATGTCCCCGCCCTACAAAGGGTTTCATGACAATGAAAAGGGAGGGTTGCCCTGTACGCAGTCGATAGTTCCTGCATCATCACCGTCATTCGAAACTTAGTTTTGCAACGCCGTTCTGAAACATAGTTTTAGTATAGAACATAATCCCCGAGCTGTCAATAGGCATCCGTAAAAAATCGTCCCTGTACCGCGATCTGCACAGGGACGAACCGGGCGGTCAGAGGCTTCTGCCGCCGTAATGAGGATCCACAAACGGGGGAATACCGCATTTACGGGATCCGCTTGCTCTCCTTCAAATAGCGTTCCTCTTCGGAGAAAACGCAGCCGCAATACTTTTGTATATACATGCCCAGCTCACGCGCCCGTTCCTGTCCTGCGCGGAAATAGGGACGGAAATCGCGGTAGAGAAAGGCGACGCCGTACTCCGCCGCTGCGCGCTCCGCGACCTCACGCATCAGCTCGTGGTTCTGATAGGGACTGATGAAGAGCGACGAGGTAAAGCTGTCAAAGCCGCCCTCTGCCGCCATCTGCGCCGTGGCGAACAGGCGCATTTCATAGCACTTGACGCATCTCCCTCCAATATCCTCCGCGACCTGACGCACAAACGGGCGCAGGGCGTACTCGTCGCGCTCCAAAAGGGGCAGCTCCACCGTTTTTGCATACTCCCGCAGACAGTTGCGGCGGCTGCGGTATTCGGTAAAGGGATGAATGTTCGGGTTATACCAAAAGCCGGTCAGTTCTGCGCCGTCCGTGCGCAAAACATCAATGCACTGATTCGCGCACGGGGCGCAGCAGATATGTAAAAGGGTTTTCATTTAAGGCTTTTTCCTCCATTTGATCAGAATAATGATCAGCGCTGCGGTGGCAAGCAATACGACCAAAGCGACCGCAAGCAGGATTGCAACAAGCCTGCCGGACACGCCTGCTTCCGCTGTTGTCGGTTCATCCTGCCTTGCGCTGTCCGTTGCTAATATAACCGTCTCCTGTGTGCTGCTTTTCGTTGGTTCCTCCATGGGAGTATACGGTAGGTTTTCGTTGGTATATGGGATGTCCTCTACCTCCATATGGAAGGTATCCGGTTGGAAATCGCCGGGTTTAAACACAGTCGTCTCCGGATCGCCCGCATAGAGGAAGGTCGCAGTGCCCATGCCGAGCTGTCGGATGCCCTCTGCGTCGGCAGGATAGGAGAGCGTATAGCAGTCCTCCACGCTGCCCTCTGCGGCGTAGATCTCAAAATATACATAGTATACGCCGTCGCCCATGTATTCACACCAAAAGGCATGGGCAAAGACTGCCGGCTCCGCGTCAAAATTGTCCGCCGTGACATAGATATTGCCGTCAAGGTAGCCCGGGCAGTTCTCTGCCCGCAGCGCACGGTCAAACACGGTAAGCGCTCGGTTTTCGAATGCCTCGCCGGGGATGCACAGATAGGTCACACCGGTATCGTCGGTCTCGCAAACGACTGCACTGTCCTCAGGATGCAGCTCCAGATCCTTCAGTACGGCACGGATCATCTCCTGTTCGCCGGTCTCCTCGCGAAAATCGGTGAGGTCAGCTTCCACGAAACGGCTGAGAAAGCGGTTCAGGGGTTCGCAGGCGCTGCCGTCCTCGGGCAGCGAGGTCAGTGCTCTGTTCCATTTTCCGTCGTCCGTCGGCGGGATCCACGCGTCGGCAAAGGCGGGGAGTGCAAGCGACGCGCACAGCAGCAGGGCAAGAAGCATCGTTATCAGTTTTTTCATAGTCAGTCAAACCTCCATCCGATTATTTTCCGCGTTTGTGTTTGATCACAAACAGTACGACGATCACGGCAAGCAGAACGAGCGCACCGAGCCAGATCCACTGTTGATTGCCGCTTTGCTCCTCCGGCGGGACCCACACGTCGGCAAAGGCAGGGGTTGCAAGCAGCGCAGTCAGCAGCAGCGCGCTGCATGGGGCAAATACTTTTCTCATAGCAGCAGACCTCCAAAGTAAGATAGGGCATTCAAAAAGAAACTCAACAGCAACGGCGGGATACGGGAATACAGAAGGCGGCGGCGAAAGAGCAGCGCCTCCACGCCCACGGCGGAAAGCTCCAGCGCGGCGATCAGATACCAAGGCGGCATGCCCCATGTCAGATACACAAGATCGAGCGTCAGCACAAGAGGCGGATTGGTCAGCACATTGACAAGAAGAATGAGCAGCAAATCCTTCCGCGTCCGAACACCTAAGAGCAGCGCGCCGCCCAGCTCCAGCGCAAGCGTCAGCGTCAGGCAGCACAGGAGCGAACGCAGCAGCTCAGCAAGCAAGGCGTTTCCCCTCCCTCCGTGCAAGCTGCAAGCCCAGAAGCAGCAGCCCCGTGGAGCCAAGCCCGATCAGCGCCAGCCCCCACCATGTAAAAAGCGGATTCGGTGCGCCGAGCAGACGCGGCAGAACGCCGAGATACAGCGCAAGCGTCGTCAGACCGAACATCGTCCCGCTCCGGTGCGGCGCGCTGCGGTAAAGGGTATGGGCGGTGATCGCCATCGTCGTGTTGAACAGCAGCGTGGCAGGAAGGGCAAGCAGCGGCTGCACCGTTGAAAGGGCGAACAGCGCCGTTCCGAGCGGCTGGGCGATCAGGCTGAAACGAAACGCGCCAAAGCGGTCTGCAAGGCTGCCGCCGAGGAATTTACCGAGAAAAACGCTCAAGGTCAGCAGTACAGCGAACCAAGGCGCGGACAAAGCGGCGTAGCGCGTGACCGTTCCCATATAGGAGCGCAGCAGCACCGTCAGGAACATACAGCCCCAAAGGGCAACCGACCGCAGAGGAGAGTTCCCGTCGGCGTGTCGCCTTTCCTTCCGTTCAGGCTTTCGCTTTTGCGCCAACAGCAGCAATGCGGAAAGCGCGAGCAGCAGCGGCGCAAATCGAAAAACAAGCAGGAATCTTTTTGCCGAGAGCGGACCCAGAAAAATACCGATCGCTCCCGGCGCGACAAAACGCCCAATCCGTGCGGCGCGTGCGCCTCCGCATTGCAGGGCTTCCCGTCCGCCGCCGACATGGAAGCAAGCGTTGCCAAGCCCGATGCAAACACACAGTGCAAGCGGATCTGCAAGCAAGCTCCCCACCGCGACCAGCACGCACCCGCCTGCGGCAAGGGTGCGGCGGAGCGCGAGCCGATCTGCCAAATACCCGATGGGAAGCTGCATGGCAAAGGCAAACCCGTTATACACCACGGCGCAGAGTGCCGCCGAAATGCCGCGCACGCCCACGCACGAGGCGGTCAGCAGCGCGGTACAGGTAAAATCCACGAGGAAATGCACCGCTCCAAGCAGGAGCTCGGCGGCGCGGTCGGCTCGGTTTGACATAGGGGTGCGCTCCTTTCCGTCATGTTGCGGTGCCGGTTTATATACCATATATTATATAGACCGCGTTCCTTCGAAAATGTTCCCTGTTCGCTGAAAAAAGGAACTAAGTCATTCTATCATCATCATAGCACGCTTTTTCGAGAAGAGCAAGTGTGTCAAAAAGCGGCATTGAAATTTGTGGAAAATCCCATGTGGAAATTTTTTTGAACCTATGATATCATAAATCAAATAACCAAGGTATACAAAAGCGCCGCTTCGGAAGCAGCATGATACAAATAATGAAAGGATGATGCAACATGTCCGTCCCGAACGAAACCTACGCCGCGCGAATCCAGCGCAAGCTGATGAAAAAGCAGTACATCGTCAATGTCGCCTCCGGCAGACAGAAAGCCGATCTCGTCCTCAAGAACGCCACCTATGTCAATGTCTTCTCCAATGAGCTGTGTCAGGGCGATATCGCCGTGGCAAAGGGGCAGATCGTCGGTATGGGCAGCTATGACGGCGAGGTAGAGGTCGATGTCAGCGGCAAGATCGTCTGCCCCGGCTTCATTGACGCGCATATCCATTTGGAATCCTCCCTCGTCTCGCCGAAGGAGTTCGCGCGCGCCGTCCTGCCCCACGGCACCACCACCGTCATCACCGACCCGCACGAGATCACCAATGTCATGGGCACGGACGGCATCGACTATATGCTGCAAGCCACCGAAGGGCTGCCCATCGACGTGCGCTTCATGCTGCCGAGCTGCGTTCCCGCAACGCCGCTGGACGAATCGGGCGCGAATCTCGACTATCGCGCCATCGACTCCTTCTATGACCATGCCCGCGTGCAGGGTCTTGCCGAAATGATGAACTTTGTCGGTGTCGTCGGCGGCGACAAGGAGGTCATTGCAAAGATCGTCGCCGCGCAGGCGCACCATAAGAAAATCGACGGTCACGCGCCCGGCATCCGCGACAAGGACTTGGCGGCTTATATCGCGGCAGGTGTCTACTCCGATCACGAGTGCTCCGACATGGAGGATGCCATGGCAAAGCTGCGCAACGGTCAGTTCATCATGGTACGCGACGGCACTGCGGCAAAGAATTTGGAAGCCCTCGTCGATCTGCTCAAGCAGCCGTACTACGACCGCTGCATGTTCTGCACCGACGACAAGCACCCCATTGACCTGCTGGAAAAGGGCCATATCGACTATATCATTAAGAAAGCGATCTCCTACGGCGTGGATCCCATCACTGCCGTCAAGGTCGCCTGCCATAACCCCGCGCGCTATTTCGCCCTCAACAACCGCGGCGCGATCGCTCCGGGCTATCTGGCGGACTTCGCCATCATCGACAATTTCGAGAACTTCAATGTGGAAATGGTGTTCAAGAAGGGCGTTCTGACCTGCAAAAACGGCGAGGTGCAGAGCTTCCCCACCCCGAAGATCGACGAATATCTCGAGCAGCGCGCCCACGACACCTTCCATGTGGCGCACCTGAACGCCGAGGATTTCCACGACGAGCGCCCGCGCGGCGTGATCGGTCTGGTTCCCGGCGAGATCGTCTCCACCGACAACGGCTATGCCAGCGCGGTCGATGTGGAAAAGGACATTCTCAAGATCGCCGTCGTCGAGCGTCATAAGAACACACACCACATCGGCTTGGGCTATATCCAAGGCTACGGACTCAAGAGCGGCGCGGTCGCGACCTCTATTTCCCATGACTCGCACAACATCATCGTTGTGGGCACGAATGAGGAGGATATGGCATTCGCAGCCAACCGTATCGTCGAAAACTGCGGCGGCATCACCGTCGTGGAGGACGGCAAGGTGCTCGGTGAGGTCGTGCTGGAGATCGCGGGCCTGATGAGCGACGACAGCCTCGTCACCGTCAATAACAAGCTGGAAATTGCCAAGGAGCAGGCGTTCCGTCTCGGCGTTTCCCGCGGCATTGACCCGTTCATGACCCTCTCGTTCATGTCCCTGCCTGTCATCCCGACCCTTCGCCTGACCACAAGAGGCGTTATTGATGTGATCAAGCAGCAATACATTTGATTCGCAAGTCTACCCTATGTCATTGCGAGCCGAGGAACGGGGCGTAGCAATCTATTGTAGGCACCTGTTTTGGCTAAGGGCTAAGGACTAAGGACTAAGGGTGAATGACTGTGGTGTGCTCCGCACGGATTTTGAATTTGATCTGATCAAAATTACGGATGAACCGGGATCGCACGCGTCGGCACTTCCTGCACACGGGCGGCTGATAGCCGCCCCTACAGCGTGAACTGCAAAATTTCTCGTAGGGGCGGCTATTAGCCGCCCGCGTCAAGGGGACGGGTCCCTTGACACACATTGGAATAAAGATTGCCACGGGCGCGTTGCGCCTTGCTACGACACAGAACGGAGGCTTGCTTCTCGGCGAGCCTCCGTTTTGATTTTATATTGTTTCGGCGCGGCGGGTGAATCCTTCGAAGAATTTTGCCATGTGGATACCGTCCGCCAATGCGTGATGCACCGTCAGATCGACGGGCAGCAGCACCCGTTCGCCCTGGGTAAAGTATTTTCCGAAGGTAATGCGTGGGTTGCTGTCAGCCGGGACGGGCTTCGGCAGGCTGATCGAAGCGAAGCTCACCCACGGCACACTGGAGACGAAAAACAGCCGGTCCGCATCCTCGCCGTCATCCATGGTCGGGCAGGTCTTTGCCCGTTCGACCTCCGCCGCTGCGTAAGGCAAAAAGTCCGCCAAAGGTTTGCCGCAATCCAGTTCGCAATAGCAATAGGTTTCGTCCGGCAGGGCAACGGTGTGGGAGCTGATGCAGCGCTCATACTCCACGACAGTCTCTCCCCGAATGCGTCTGCGCAGCTCCGGCACGGCGTTCGCCGCGTTTACCGCGCAGTGCAGGACGGTGAGGAAAAAGGGCAGCTCCCGCTCCCGGGTCACTTGGCGCAGGTGCGTAATGTCACAGTTTACCGTCATGGACGCATAGGGATCGGCGAAGGTGCGGAAGTATTCGTACTGTGACCTGCGCGGGTCGCAGGTCATATCCACGGTACGCATCACAGTGTCTCCATCGCTTTGCGGATTCGGGCGACCGTGCGGTCATAGCCCAAGATCTGCATGACGGTGTAAAGGTCGGGGGAGTTGGTCTTGCCCGTGACCGCCACGCGCAGGAAGGTGGACACATCCGCCACCGAGCCGCCGAATTTCTCCGGCTCTGCCTTGTATTCCTTCATATCGGCAGCAAAGCCCAGCGCCGTGGTGATCTCCTTGACCTTATTGAACCAGACGGTCGCGTCGTCGCTAAAATCGTAGACCGCGAGGAATTTCTCCAACGCTTCACGGATGACAGCCTTGTCAAACTGCCCGGGGAATCCTTCGGAGGTCAGGAACTCGTCGTAGAAGAAGCCCATGTAGGGCTTGACATCCTTCCAGGTCGCGAGATCCTTTCTCGGCTTCTTGCCGCCTCTGCCGATGGCAAGGATGCGCTTTGCGTAGTCCGGGTCGCGGCGCAGCACGGCGGCAAAGTCGGGGTCGAATTCCTCGGCATACTCCAGCGCCAGCGTATAGACCGTCTCTGCGTCCATGCGGGCGATCTCGTTCTTCGAGACATCGCACAGCTTCGCGTAATCGAACAGTGCGCCCGCCGGATTGAGCTTCTTATAGGAGAATTTGAAATCATCGGAGGGAGCGGTCGGGTTCGCCTTGCGCCAATCCTCGTAGTTGGAGTTGAGCAGCGTCATGATATACTCATAGACCGCGCGGACAGGGAAGCCCTCCGCCTTATAATAGGTCAGCGCCAGCTCCGGATCCTTGCGCTTGGAGAGCTTGCGCTTGGACGCGCCGTCCATCTTCATCAGCGGCCCGATATGCACATACTTCGGCGTCTTAAAGCCGAGGGCGCGGAAGAGCTGCAAATGGAAGGGCAGACTCGGCAGCCACTCGTCGCCGCGCACCACATGGGTCGTGCGCATCAGGTGATCGTCCACCGCATGGGCAAAGTGGTAGGTCGGGATCCCGTCGGACTTGAGCAGAACTTGGTCGATGTCGTTCTCCGTGACGGTCAAAACGCCCTTGACAAGGTCGGTATACTTAAACTGATTTTCCACGGAGCCGGTCGAGCGGAAGCGCAGCACCCACGGCTTTCCCTCCGCAAGCGCCGCTGCAATGTCCTCGATGGGACGGTCGCGCCAAAGGGCATATTCCCCATAGTAGCCGAAGTTGACCTTTTTGGCCTCCTGTTCGGCGCGCATGGCAGTCAACTCCTCCTCGGTGCAGAAGCAGGGGTAAGCGTCGCCCTGCTCGACGAGCTTCTTGGCGTAAACATGGTAAATCTCCGCGCGCTGCCGCTGACGATAGGGCCCGTAAGCGCCCTGATCGCCGTCCTTCGTCGCGCCCTCATCAAAATGAATGCCGTAGTGCTTCAAGGTGTCGATCAGCACCTCCACCGCGCCGGCGACCTCGCGCTTGGCATCGGTGTCCTCCACGCGGAGGAAGAGCACGCCGCCCGACTGGTGCGCCATGCGTTCGGAGACGAGTCCCTGCACCAAATTGCCGAGATGCACAAAGCCCGTCGGCGACGGTGCCATACGCGTAATGACCGCGCCCTCCGGAGCCTCGCGTGCGGGATAGCGCGCCTCCAATTCCTCCGGCGTGGTCGTAACATTCGGGAACAAAAGCTTTGCCAATGCGGTCGTATCCATCATAAATACCTCTTATTATTTAAATTTTTCCTTTATTATATCCGCCCCACCCATCCTTGTCAATTCCGCAAGCGCAGAATCCGAAAAAAGCCCCGTCCGCGAAGCGGCAGACGGTATAGACAAGCATATCTGTATGCAACCGGTAGCTCCTGCGCACGGGCGGCTAATAGCCGCCCCTACAGCGCGACACCCGCCTGTTCTTGTAGGGGCGGCTATCAGCCGCCCGTTGGTACATAGAAACAAGCTTGTACGCACTCGGTAGTTCCTGCACGCGGCTTAGGACATGTCCCCGCCCTACAGAAGGCTCCGTCAACACTTGCATTGCCCCGAAAATATGATATAATGAAGGCGATAGAAAAGAAAGGAGCCTGCGCCATGCTCGATCCGAAAATCGCCGACAATTACATCGCCATTCTCACTGAGGAGCTGGTGCCCGCGACGGGCTGCACCGAGCCGATCGCGATCGCCTACTGCGCCGCAACGATGCGCAAGCTGTTGGGGCAGCTCCCCGAACGCGTCAGCGCCGTCCTCAGCGGAAATATTCTGAAAAATGTCAAAAGCGTCGTTGTGCCGAACACCGGCGGACGCAAGGGCATCCGTCCCGCCATTGCCGCCGGTCTGGTCGCAGGCAACGCCGAGCGCGATCTACAGGTCATTGCCGACATTTCCGAGGCGCAGCTTGCCGAGATCGACGCATATTTGAAAAGCACCGAGATCGACATCACCTGCGGCAGCTCGCCGTGTAAGCTCGACATCGACCTGACGGGCTATGTCGGCACCCACACGGCACGCGTGCGGATCACCAACCACCACACCAATATCGTCCACATGGAGCGCGACGGTGCGGTGCTGCGGGACGAGCCGATCGCGGATGCCTCCGAGGAGCGCATGACGGATAAGAGTTGCCTCAACGTGGAGGATATCCTCCGCTTTGCCGATACCGTAGAGCTTTCCCGCGTCGAGCCGCTGCTCAAGCGACAGGTCACGGCGAACTCCGCCATTGCCGAGGAGGGACTTCGCGGCGCGTGGGGCGCACAGATCGGACGCATTTTGCTCGAGGACTACGGCGATGATGTCAAACAGCGGGCAAAAGCCTATGCCGCCGCAGGCTCCGACGCACGCATGAGCGGGTGTGAAATGCCCGTCATCATCCTCTCCGGCTCCGGCAATCAGGGTATCACCGCTTGTATGCCCGTGGTCGTCTATGCCAAACACATCGGCGCGACGCAGGAGCAGCTTTTGCGCGCCCTCGTCGTCTCCGACCTTGTCACGATCCACCAAAAGAGCGGCATCGGGCGGCTGTCTGCCTACTGCGGCGCGATCTCGGCAGGCGTCGGCGCGGGTGCGGGCATCTGCTACCTGCTCGGCGGCGGCTACTCGGCGGTCGCGCACACCATCGTCAACGCCGTAGCGATCCTCTCCGGCACCATCTGCGACGGTGCAAAGCCCTCCTGCGCGGCAAAAATCGCGGCTGCGGTGGACGCAGGCATCATGGGCTATCGGATGTACCTGCACCACAGGGAGTTCCGCAGCGGAGAGGGCATCGTCGCGGACTCCGTGGACGAGACGATCGCCAATGTCGGCATGCTCGCCAGTCAGGGAATGCGGCAGACCGATCACACGATCCTGCGCATCATGCAGGACAGCGAATGCCGTTAACCACTCAACGGAAAAAGACGCAGCGTCCCAAACGGGACGCTGCCTTTTTATTAACCGTTTCTCGTTTTCATGAGCTGGCGCATTCTCGCGGAGTGATCCAGCTCGCGCTTGCGGATGCGCAGGGACTTCGGCGTGACCTCCAGCAGCTCGTCGTCCGCAAGGAACTCCAGACACTGCTCTAAGGAGAAGACACGGGGCGTTGTCAGACGCAGCGCCTCGTCCGAACCGGAGGCGCGCATATTGGTCAGTTGCTTTTTCTTGCAGACATTGACTGTCATGTCCTCGTTGCGGGAGCAGATACCCACGACCATGCCGGCATAGACATCCACGCCCGCGCCGATAAAGAGCTGACCTCTCTCCTGCGCGTTGAACAGACCGTAGGTGCAGGCCTCACCCGTCTCGAAGGCGATGAGGGAACCGCTCTTGCGCCGCTCGATCTCACCCTTCATGGGTGCGTAGGAATCCAGCACGGAGGACATAATGCCCTCGCCGCGGGTATCGGTCAAAAATTCGCTGCGGTAGCCGAACAGTCCGCGCGACGGCACCATGAATTCCAAACGGTAGCGGCTGCCCACGGGCGTCATGGAAACGAGGTCGCCCTTGCGCTTGCCGATCTTTTCAATGACGCTGCCCATGGATGCCTCGGGGACATCCGCGACCATGCGCTCGATCGGCTCGCAGACCTTGCCGTCGATGGTCTTGGTCAAAACACGCGGCGTGCTGACCTGAAATTCATAGCCCTCGCGGCGCATCGTCTCCATTAGGATGGACAGATGCATCTCACCTCTGCCCGCCACATTGAAGGCATCCGTCCCCTGCTCGGTAACATGCAGAGAAACGTCCTTCAAAAGCTCGCGGAACAGGCGGTCGCGCAGATTGCGGGAGGTGACATATTTGCCCTCTCTGCCCGCAAAGGGCGAATCATTGACCGAGAAGGTCATTTCGATCGTCGGATCGGAGATTTTCACAAAGGGCAGCGGCTCGGGCTTGTCCAAGGCGCAGATGGTTCTGCCGATGGTGATATCCGCCATGCCGGAGAAGGCGACGATCTCGCCTGCGGAAGCCTCGGTGACCGGCTTTTTACCCAGACCGTCAAACTCATACAGCGCGACGACCTTGCCCTTGACGATATGCTCCGGATCATGGTAGTCGCAGATCGTGACCTCCTGATTCTGACGGATCGTGCCGCGCTCAATTCTGCCGATGCCGATCCTGCCGACATATTCGTTATAGTCGATGGAGGAGACGAGCATTTGCAGCGGCTCCTCGGGATCACCCTCAGGCGCGGGGATATAGTTGACGATGGTATTAAAGAGCGGATCGAGATTCACACCCGTCTCGTTGGGGCTGTAGCTCGCGACGCCCTGTCTTGCGGAGCAGAAAAGCGTGGGGGACTCAAACTGCTCGTCGGTCGCATTGAGGTCGAGCAGCAGCTCCAAGACCTCCTCCATGACCTCTTCAATGCGCGCGTCCAAACGGTCGATCTTGTTGACGACAACAATGACCTTGTGTCCCAGCTCCAGCGCCTTTTGCAGCACGAAGCGCGTCTGGGGCATGGGGCCCTCTGCCGCGTCGACCAGCAGGATAACGCCGTTGACCATCTTCAAAATACGCTCGACCTCGCCGCCGAAATCGGCGTGACCCGGGGTGTCGACAATGTTGATCTTTGTTCCCTTATAGTGAACGGCGGTATTTTTGGCAAGGATCGTGATGCCGCGCTCGCGCTCTAAATCGCCCGAGTCCATCACGCGCTCGACCACCGCCTGATTTTCGCGGTAAATGCCGCCCTGCTTGAGCATCTCGTCGACCAAGGTCGTCTTGCCGTGGTCAACGTGGGCGATAATGGCAATATTTCGAATGTTTTTCTGGTCTGACATAAAGGAATTTCCTTTCCCGCGGCACACTCTGCCGCCTCTTATAGATTTTATCCACAACTTAGAAATATAACACATTTCTCCGCATTTCGCAAGAGAAATCGCACATTTTCGCCCCTGTATGACAAAAAAAGTTTTTACCGTAAGCGCTGTAGGCAGAAGCTCCCGTAGGGCAGGGACATGTCCCCTCGGACCGCGAAGCGGCAGACGGCACGGATAAACAGGCTTATACACAGTTGGTAGTTCCTACACGCGGCGCGGACATGTCCCCGCGGACCGCAAAGCGGCAGACAGGACAGATAAACAGGCTTGTACGCAGTTGGTAGCTCCCACATGCGGCGGGGACATGTCCCCGCCCTACAGGCACAAATATTCCCAAAATCAGGGGAATTTTGCTTGACAAGCCAGTTTTCTGTGGTAAAATAAGAACAAATATGCAGCCATAGCTGAGGTTGCGGCATACATCAGTACCTTTGCAGTTGTCGGCGGCAGCCGCGCAGAGGGAAAGGGTCTGCCGCCGAAGTGCGCTTTCGACTGTCCGGCGGGGCGTGCTGGGCCGATACAGAAGATGTATCGGACTGTCATTCCGTGCGGAATGGAGCGCAACTGTGGGGGTTACGGATTTACTGTACCATACCCTGTGCGCCCCTGCACAGGGTATTTTTGTATTAACGGAGGCAAGACAGATGAAAAAGACACCGTTCGTGACCCTCGAAAAAGCGCAGGAGATCGCCGCAGCGATCCCGACGCCCTTCCATCTCTACGACGAAGCCGGCATCCGCCGCAATGCCCGCGCCCTGCGGGAGGCGTTTGCGTGGAATCCCGGTTTTAAGGAGTATTTCGCGGTCAAGGCGACGCCGAATCCGCACATTCTCTCCATTCTGCACGAGGAGGGCTGCGGCTGCGACTGCGCCACCTACACAGAGCTTCTGCTTGCCGAAGCCTGCGGTATCACCGGGCAAGAGGTCATGTTCTCCTCAAATGTCACGCCCGTGCGGGATATGCAAAAGGCGTTCGATATGGGCGCGTACATCAACCTCGACGACGCGAGCTATGTGGACTTTTTGGAGACGCACTGCGGCATCCCCGAGACGGTCTGCTGCCGCTACAATCCGGGCGGCAGCTTCTCCTGCGGCAACACCATCATGGATATGCCCCGGGACGCAAAATACGGCATGACCGAAGATCAGATGGCGGGCGTTTTCCGCCGTTTGATGCAGCGCGGCGTCAAGCACTTCGGCATTCATGCCCTCCTCGCCTCAAACGCCGTCGGCAACGAATATTATCCCGAGCTGGCGGCAAATCTGTTCCGTCTCGCCGTGCGTCTGCACAATGCCACAGGTGCGCACATTGCGTTTGTCAACCTCTCCGGCGGCATCGGCGTGGACTATCGCCCCGAGCAGCCGCAATGCGATATTGCCACCGTCGGGGAGGGCGTCCGGCGGCAGTATGAACAGATCCTCACCCCTGCCGGTATGGGCGATGTGGCGATTTTCGCGGAGCTGGGGCGTTTCCTACTCGCCCCCTGCGGGCATTTGATCTCCACTGTGCTGCATCAGAAGCACATCTACAAAACCTATGTCGGTCTTGACGCCTGCGCCGCAGACCTCATGCGCCCTGCCATGTACGGCGCGTATCATCACATCACCGTCTTGGGCAAGGAGGACGCCATTCTCGACCATGTCTATGATGTCACGGGCGGTCTGTGCGAGAATAACGACAAGTTTGCCATCGACCGCAGTCTTCCCGGCATTGACATCGGGGACTTGGTCTGCATCCACGACACGGGCGCGCACGGCTACTCCATGGGCTACAATTACAACGGCAAGCTCCGCTCGGCAGAGGTGCTGCTGTGTGAGGACGGCTCGTTCCGCATGATCCGCCGCGCCGAGACGCCGCAGGACTATTTCGCAACCCTCGACATTACGCCCTTCTCCTTCGGAGGCAAGGTATGAATATTCTGATCACCGGCGCGGCAAGCGGGTTGGGTCATGCCGCCGCAACGCTTTTTTCAAGGAACGGCGACACCGTTTACGCGCTGGATATCTCCCCCATTTCTGCGCAGGAACGGCTCATCCCCTTTCAATCGGATATCACAGACGAAAGCAGTCTGCAAGCCGTTTATTCCCAATTGGAAGCGGACGGCGTGCAGCTCGACGCGATCATCAACTTTGCGGGCATGATCTTCATCGACAATTATTTGGAGGTCGCGGAGGAAAAGCTGCATAGGATCTTTGATGTAAATCTTCTCGGCGCAATGCGGGTCAACAAGATCTTCTTCCCCCTGCTGCAGGAGGACGGCAAAATCGTCATTACCACAAGCGAGGTCGCGCCGCTGGATCCCCTGCCCTTCAACGGCATTTACAGCACGACAAAAACCGCGCTTGACTGTTACGCACAGGCGCTGCGGCAGGAGGCAGGGCTGCTGGGCCGCCGGGTGATCACGATCCGACCGGGAGCCTTTAACACACCGCTGGCAGGCGGCAGCATTCCGTCGATGCACGCGATGGCGCAGCGCAGCCACTATTTTGGCGGGCAGGGCGAACGGTTTGAGACGCTGATGCGGAAATTCACCGGCAAGCTGCAAGACCCCGAAAAACTGGCGAAAACGATTTTCCGCGCAGTGCACAAGCGCCGCCCTCGCAATATTTACACCGTTCATTCGAACCTCGGTCTGCGGCTGCTCTCCCTTCTCCCAAAGGGAATGCAGGTCAAAGTCGTCAAGCTGCTGGTAGGCAAACCTACGGACGCCGTAAAACCTCTGTAGTTTGGGGGACATGTCATAAGCGGGTGTAGGAACGACCAATTGCGCACCAAGCAACTGCACGAGATTGCCACGACCAGTGTGCGCACTGGTCTCGCAATGACAGATAGGGCAACCTATTATGTCATTGCGAGGAGCGCAGCGACGCGGCAATCTCACGCAGGAACTACCAACTGCGTACAAGCCTGTTCGTCTGTGCCATCTGCCGCTTCGCGGTCTTAGGGGACATGTCCCCGCCCTACAAAAATCACAAGGGAGCGCCTGTTTTGGGGCGCTCCCTTGTGGTTTCTTTTATTGATTCTGTTCTGCGACCGTGGCGCGGATCGTGCCGAGCATATACAGGCTGCCGAAGGCAAGCACCGCCTCGTTCTCCGCCGTCTGCGCGATCGCTGTTTTCACGCCCGCCTCCACCGTTTCGCAGGCGGTTACCGGCTTGCCAAACTGTTCCAGCATTTTTGCCAGCTCCGGTGCGGGCAGCGCACGGGGGTTATCCGGCGTGACCGTTACAAATCGTGCAATATAGGGCGCGACCAAACGGTACATATCCAAATAGTCCTTATCCGCCATCACGCCCGTCAGCGCCGTCAGCGGTCGGTCGGAGAGATAGTCTTGTATGTTCTTTGCCAGCGCCGCCATGCATTGCGGGTTATGTCCGCCGTCTGCGATAAACACAGGCGACTTGGACAGCAGCTCGAAGCGCCCGGGCCATGAGACGGTTTTCAGTCCATCGCGGAGCTGCGCCTCTGTGATCTTCCAGCCCTTTGCCGTGAGTGCATCCACCGCCGCCAGTACGACCGCCGCGTTTTTGAGCTGATGCTCACCAAGCAGCGGCAGCTCGATATTTTTCCGCGCACCGCAGTCAAAGACCTGTCCGGCAAAGCTGTGCGAGATCAGGCGGATGCCGTCAAAATCCGCGCGGTGCAGACGGGTATTCGTCTCGGCGCAGCGCTGCTCAAACACGCGCTCTACGCTCTCGCTGCCGCGATAGATCACGGCGTCGCCGCCCTTGATGATACCGGCTTTGGCAGCGGCAATTTTCTCCAAGGTGTCGCCCAAAACCTCTGTGTGATCCAGCCCGATGTTGCAGATCACGGATGCCTCCGGGGTGGCAATGACATTCGTCGAATCCAGCTCGCCGCCGAGTCCGACCTCCAGCGCTACGATATCGCAGCCGTGCCGTGCGAAATACTCCATGGCAATTACGGTCACCAGCTCGAATTCCGTGGGATGATCCTGCATCGTCTCCGCGTGCGGACGGATAAATTCCGTGATCTCCGCCAGCTCCTCGTCGGAGATCATCTCGCCGTTTACCTGCATCCGTTCATTGAAGCAGGTGATATAGGGCGAGGTATAAAGCCCCGTTTGGTAGCCTGCCGCGCGGAAGATCGAAGCGAGCATGGCAGCCGTCGAGCCTTTTCCGTTGGTGCCCGCGATATGGACAAATTTCAGCCGGTTCTGCGGATCGCCGATGCGCTCCAGCAGCTCCTGCGTTCGGGAAAGCCCGGGGATCGAGCCTTTCCAGCTCACGCTGTGAATATAGGTCAATGCTTCATTTACAGTCATACTCTCGCCTTCCTATTCGGAATAAAATTTGCACGCTTCAGCGCGGCGACCACCGGCAGCGCGACGATCGCCATCAGCAGAGACGAAAGGATACCGGAGGCAATGCGGATCCAGAACACGCCGAAGATCATGTGATACTCGTAATAATGGAAAATTTTCGCGTCCGCATAGAACACCAGCGTATTCAGCGTAGAAACGATGATGCCCGAAATGACGCAGATCACGAAATAGAGATAGGGGCGCTTGTTTTGCAGGATGGCATCCACGGACATGTGCTTCTTCAGCAGGAGGGCGCACATGCCGATGAAGATACCGCGAATGGCAGGCGGCAGTACCCACAGCAGGGTGGTCGTCGTAAAGCCGTATTTGAGCATTTGCTCTAAGAATGCGCCGAGGAAGCCCACAAGAAAGCCGTCGATCGGGCCGAAAAGCATCGCGCAAATGATGGTGGGCAGGGACGCGAAGGTGAGCTTGATGCCGCCGATCTCCACAGACAGCAGGGACAGTCCGAAGAACATGGCGATCAAAACCGCGTCGATGGCAAGGCGTTGGACAGAGAATGTGCCGAGAAGGGTGTTGTTTTTGGACATAAAAAATTCCTCCTTAATATTTGGAGGAGGTTGAAATATGTACGATGCTATGCCCCCGGTTGGGCATCATGCGCAGGCGGTTGCGGTCGCAGTATCGCGGAAAGCGGGGACTTTCCTTCGCCCGGCGGCAACCTCCCATCCGACCGGTACTTAACGCACTGCTCCTACTCCCAACAGCATCGTATTGTCGATATCATTGTAGCGGTATTTTTGAAAAAAGCAAGCCCTATTTTTATTTTTTTCAAAATTCATTCCGTTGCATCGGTTTTTCGGCACAACGCCGCAATTTCGGAAAACCGCCCGCAAATCATATCGTAATTCTCCCTGCGGTGCGGAACAAGACAGGCGGAGCAATCCTTAATGCCCTCCGGGGTGTAGGTAAAATTCCCGCCGCAGCGCTGTCCCAGGGCATAGAGCGGGCAATAGCAGAAAAGGCAGTTAAAGTCCCTGCTGTCCATACCGGCGTGGCAGGGGAAATATTCACAATCGGGGTTTTGAAAAAACTTGCAGCTCATAAAATGTCCCCCTCCATATCATCTCGCAATCCCGCCTGTAGGCAGGGACATGTCCCCGCCGGTGCAGGAACTACCGTCTGCGTACAAACCCGTTCCCCGTACCGTCTGCCGCTTACGCGGTCGGCACGCCGAGTCGTCGTGCCCTACGATCCTCGAACGCACCCTCGCCGTAGGGCGCGACGACTCGGCGCGCCGGTGGAGGAACCACCGACTGCGTACAAACCCACAGCCTGAGATTGCCACACCCAGTGTGCGCACTGGGTTCGCAATGACAAAACAGGTAACCAATGATGTCATTGCGAGGAGCGCAGCGACGCGCGGCTGCGCAGCCGTTCGTGAGGAACGAGCGCTACGGATGCGGCGTACCCCCTGCGCAGCCGTTCGCGACGAAGGAGCGCTACGGATGCGGCGTACCCCCTGCGGGTATTGCGGGTGCAATCTCATGCAGGCACTTCCGACTGTATACAAACCTGTTCGTCCGTGCCGTCTGCCGCTTACGCGGTCGGCACGCCGAGTCGTCGTGCCCTACGATCCTCGA
>CAMAEX010000014.1:0-17458 GCA_945832065.1 uncultured Clostridia bacterium
ATATCAAGTTGGACACGGGTATGTCGCGTCTCGGCTTCTTTGCCTACAATTGCGAGCGCACGGTGACGGAGCTGCAAGAGGTCGCCGCGATGAATCATTTGCTGATCGAGGGCATCTTTACGCATTTTCCCGTTGCGGACTCCGTTGACGGCGCGGACGAAAACTTTACCCGCACGCAATTTGAGCGCTTCCGGAAGATGCTTTCGGCACTGAAAGGCGTCGGCATTGAGCCGCAGATTCGCCACTGCTGCAACAGCGGCGCAAGCGTGCTCTATCCCGAATTTGCGCTGGACATGATCCGTCCCGGCATTGCGACCTACGGCGTGCTGCCTTCTTCCGATTTGCGCGGCATGATTGACCTGAAGCCTGTGATGCAGCTTCGCTCGACGATCTTCCAGATCCGAGATTTCGAGCCGAACATCACCGTCAGCTACGGCAGGACTTACACGACCTCCGAACCGGAGCGAATTGCCGTCGTGGGCATCGGCTACGCGGACGGGCTTTCCAGAAGCTTTTCCAACAATATCTCCTTCCTGCTGCACGGCAAGCGCGTTCCGCAGATCGGACGCATCTGCATGGATATGTGCATGGTTGATATCTCGCGCGTACCTGAGGCGCAGGTCGGGGATACCGTGACGATTTTCGGCACAGACGGGGACGATACGATTGAGGTGGACAGTCTTTCCTGTCGTCTGAACACGATCCCGTATGAAATTCTTTGCGGCATTAACAAGCGCATTCCGCGCGTTTATCTTGACGGAGAAAATGAGACGGAGATCCTGCAATATATTGTTTGAACCGACATAGAATGAAGCGGAGTTCCGCTGAATAAATTTTGCTTCTGCGTGGGAGAATAAGGATACCGCGGTTACATAGAGGTCTATGCGGCTGCGGAGACGAATTACGGAGCGTGAAGCAAATGGATACAACCGTAAAGAGGGGCGACATTTTCTACGCGGACCTCAGTCCTGTGGTCGGCAGCGAGCAGGGCGGCACAAGACCCGTCCTCATCGTGCAGAACGACACGGGCAATAAGCATTCTCCCACTGTCATAGCTGCGGCAATCACCAGTCAGACCAACAAAGCAAAGCTTCCGACGCATATCGAGCTGACGGGCGGAAGCGTCGGTCTGAGTAAGGACTCCGTAGTGCTGCTCGAGCAGATCCGCACCATAGACAAGCGGCGTCTGCGCGAACACATGGGACGGCTGGACGAAAGCATGATGAATCGCGTGGATAATGCAATCGCAGTCAGTTTCGGACTGCCGAAGGTATAACGGACGATCCCTCTCGCATAGACTGTGCGGGAGGGATTCTGCTATGGAACTGGCAATTACGGAACACGGCGAGCGGATCGGCTCGCTGACAATGGAGCAAGACGGGCTGTTTTGGAAATTTGTTTGCAGCATAGGTTCGGAACGGGAACAACTTCGCCGCATTTTCGTCTTACAAGAGTGGAATGTGGAATATCTCGGGATTCCCGATGAAAAAGGAACGCTGGAAGCAAAAATTCCGCGAAGCCATCTGCCGCATGGTGCAGAAGCAGCCCTTGCGGTCAGACACCCGCGCGGGTCGTGGCTGCCATGGTGCGGTCTGCTGGAGGGGATCTCTGTCGCAGAGGCCTTTTTCCGCAAGGACGGTACTACGATCGAGCTGGCGCTTCTGCCGCAGGAGGCACTGAAATTTCCCGCATGGGCGGAGGATATGAAAACACAAGAGGTGTACGGAATGCAGACGGCAGTGCTGAAGCTTGCGCATGACGGGCACCTACCTCAGAAAGAGAATGGAGGAATTACAGATGAAAAAGCTGAAGAAATGGATCGCCCTGTGTCTGACGCTGTGTTGCCTGATGACGCTCCTGCCGACGACGACGGCTTCGGCGGCGAATGGGCAGAAGAAGCTGATCGCCCTGACCTTTGACGACGGACCGGGACCTTATACCAACCGCCTGCTCGACGGACTGGCCGAACGAAATGTGCATGCAACCTTTTTTGTACTCGGAATGCGCGCAGAAGAGTATGACGAGACGACGCGCCGCATTTATGCCGAAGGTCATCAGGTCGCGCAACACAGCTACAACCACCCAACCCTGACCACGCAAACGGACCAAGAGGTGCGTTGGCAGATCAATCATACGAAGGAAATCCTGAATGATGTGCTGAAGCAGGATTTTACATATCTTGTCCGTCCACCCTACGGCGATTGTAATTCCCGCGTTCTGTCACTACTGGAGGCACCTGCGATTTTTTGGTCGATCGATCCGGTAGACTGGCGTGATCGCAACGCAGTTACCGTCAGAGACAGAATTGTTTCCAATGCGTATGACGGCGCGATCATCCTCTGCCACGACATTTATTCTACCACAGTTGACGGCGCGCTGATGGCAATTGATACGCTGAAGGCTGAGGGCTATGAGTTTGTAACGGTCAATGAGCTGTTCCGACGCAGAGGAGTGACGCCGCAAGACGGTGATCGTTATTCTTCCTGCAAGCCGACGGGAACGCAGACGGAAGCCGTTTCCGCACCGACGGTCAGCGCGGAGCTGATTGACGGCAGGATGAAGGTGAAGCTGACGGCAGATCCCGGCGCTGCAATCTATTATACTTTGGACGGCTCGGAGCCTGCATTCTACGGCACGAGGTACACGGAACCGTTTTCCTATCCGGCAGAGGCAACGCTTAAGGCATGCTCCGCGTATGATTTAAACGGCAGCCGCAGCGAAACGATCACAAAAAAGCTGGATACGTTGGGAATTGACCCGACTGTGTGTGTGCAGGACGGCAAGCTCGTTTTTACCAACCAAAACGAGAATGCGGGTGTGTATTATACAACGGACGGAACAGAACCGACGACAAACAGCCGGTGCTATACGGTGCCGTTTACCTGCTATGATGGCGTGCTTCGCTTCTGCGCCCTGGGTGAGAATGTCAGCACTGCGACGCAGACGATCTATGTAACGGCAAAGGGAAATCTCTTCTGGGATGTTCCGAATACGAGCTGGTTTTTTCATAACGTTGATACTGCCGTAGCGCTCGGTATTTTCAACGGGACGGGAACCTACCGCTTTGAGCCGGATACCGGATTGACCCGCGCGATGTTTGTTACGACGCTGTACCGCCTGGTAAAGGAAAAGGGAATGGATGTGTCCATCAAGGTAACTGTGTCCTTTTCTGATGATGCTGCCGGAAAATGGTACACGGACGAGGCGATATGGGCGTCTGAAAACGGCGTTGTTCTCGGCTATGAGGATGGGACCTTCCGACCGGAGCGCAGCATTTCGAGAGAGGAAATGTGCGCGATCCTCGACCGGCTGCTGATGCTGCTGGAAGTAAAAACGGAGGGTACGCCGATGAGCTTTGCGGATGCGGGCAGTATTTCCGACTGGGCAAAAGACAGCGTGGCGCGTATGTCCGCCTGCGGCCTGATCAAAGGGCAGGGAAATAACTGCTTTGCCCCGAAAGCGACCTCAACACGAGCCGAAGCAGCAACCGTACTGCTCCGCCTCTATGATCTGATCGGATAAAAACTGAGTAAGTTCCTGCACGAGATTGCCACGCCTCGTTCCTCGGCTCGCAATGACAAATGAGGGCATCCTGACCGTGTCATTGCGGCAGCGCAGCGACGTTGCAACCTCTTCCTGTATCCCAATGTAGTTCGGAGATATGTCCCCGGTCTACAGAAAGGCGCTCCCTTTATGAGACAGGCTCATAAAGGGAGCGCCTTTATTATTCTATTGCTGCGCGGAGGGTTTCTATAAAGGCTTGGGTCATGCGGCACATGTATTCGGGTTTGCCGGAAAAGCTTCCGGTCTCGGCGTGATTTACCGCCGCTGCCTCGGGGGCGAAGACGGGCAGCAGCCCGAGCAGCATGCTGAGCGCCAGCAAGAGGGAAAGCATACATTTTAAGAGTCTTCCATTCATTTTTAGTCTATCCTTTCTGTGATTGCAGAGTGGTGCGGTTTATATAGAGGGCGGATGTTCCTCCCGATCAAAGGTTTCGTCAGGTAGAGCTCGTGTTCAGGCGATCGGCATGATGCGAACGATTTCGGCTGTTTCGCTGCAATGCGCCGCCGTGATCTCTGTGGTGCTCCGGGGAGGAAGCTCCTCGATCTGCGAGCGGTAGGTGATCCCGCCGAGATAATTGCCGTCTTCATAAACGGTTTTATAATAAATGTATCCGGTAAACGCCTCCTTCTCGGAATGGTTCTCCACCAAAACGGTACCGTTCATCGGCTTGGCTAAGATTTCGGCGGACGCTTCCGGTGTGCAGAAGGTGGTGGTGCCGCCCTTCAGGACGAAGCTTGCACCGCTGCTGATCTGCAGGGCCTCCCGCGCCATGACCCATGCACCTCTTTGGGGAGGCAGATTCGTAACGGTAAAGGTTGCAGGCTCGCCGTCGATCTCAAAGGAAACGGATGCATACTCCAAGTAACGCTCACCGGTGTTCACGACCAGGACGATTGCGACATCCTCCACCGGGTCGTCGCTGCCGTCCTTAACATAAGCGCCGGAGTATCTGCCGAAGGAGGTGAAGCGAAGCCCTTCCGGTTCTACGGGGTTGTTCTGTTCCGTCGGCATATCAGCAACCCAAGGCTCGTCCGTCGGCGCCGGGTAGGTCGGCTGAGCGCCTTGGCTGCCGTAGGTTCCGGAAGGTGAGTCATTTGTGGTGCCCCCAGCGTTTTCATTACTGTTTTCGGAATTGGGAGCGGTTTGCCCCGCAGCGTCGCCGGTTTGCGTTGCAGCCTCCTCCGAATGCGCTCGAGGCTCAGAGGAGGATGTAGTGCCTTCCTGCACTGCAGGCGGCGCGTTCTGCGTCTTACATCCGACAAGAAGCAGAATGAGGAACAGTAAGAGGATAGAAAAAAGTCGCTTCATATTTCAAAACTCCATCTTATACAATTTTCCCCTATTTTGTATATTCTTGTTGATTACAGTCGATTAACTACTAATTGTCAACAACATACTGAATATTATTTTCTCACAATACATTTTTCCAGTCGGAACGGCACGCACCTGCCGGATCGGAACAAAGGCTTAAAAATAGCTGCAGGAAGACCGAACCGACTTGACAAATGAAGCAAGCTTCGTGATAATAGAATTAGGTGCTTTGCAAAGAGGAGAATTAAACCGCAGGAAAGGGGTGGCATCCGTGCGCAACAGCAGAAAAACGATTGTGTTGAACTGTGTCTGTTTAATGCTTGTGCTGCTGTCCGGACCGGTGCGCTTTGCGTTGCGGGGGCAGGATCGATTCGGTGCCAATCTTCTCATCTACACATTGTTTGCTTTCGCTGCACTGATTTGGGCAACGCAGCTTCAGCGGCGGATCGTGCACTCGGAAATTCGAAAAAATCTGATCGCGGTTGCGGTTTTTGTGATCCTGTGGATGCTGCTGCGGACGATCAAATATGTGTTTACCGGCGACGATTCCATTGCGGCGCGGTACTGTTGGTATTTATACTATCTGCCGCAGACCTTTATCCTGCTGCCGATGTTCTTCTCCGTGCTGTATATCGGCAGACCGGCGGAGCAGACGATCAGCCGCCGCTGGAGGCTTCTGTATCTGCCTGCCACCGTTATTGTTCTCGCCATCGTTACAAACGATTTTCATCAGCTTGCCTTTCGTTTCCCCAACGGTGTGCCTACGGAAGAGGACTACAGCCACGGGGTGTTTTACTTTGTGTCGATGGCGTGGATGCTCGTGCTGTTCGCGGCGATGCTCGTGGTTTCGCTCCACCGCTGTGCCGTGTACGGTAACCGAAAAAAGATATGGATACCGCTGATGCCGCTGGTGATGGGGGCAGTCTGCGTGATTTGCTTTTTTGTATGGCCCGACACCGGTATTTTGGCTTTGTATAAGGTTCCGGAAATTATATGCGTGGTTTACTGCGCGTTTATGGAATGTCTGATCGTAGCGGGGCTGCTTCCCTCGAATGACAGCTATGACGCGCTGTGGAATGCGTCCTCGATCGGCGCGGGGGTCATGGACCGCAGCGGCGCGATTCGTTACAGCGCTGCGCAGCAGATCGCCGTGACTCCTGCGCAGGTGCGTACAGCCACGCAAGAGGAGGTCTTGCTGGAGGACGGAAGCTCCGTGCTGCGCAGCCAGGAGATCAGCGGGGGATTCGGCTTCTGGACAAAGGATATCTCCGAGATCTCACGCCTGAACCACGCCCTCGCAGAGATCGGAGACGTGCTGGCTGAGGAGAACGGCATGCTCGATGCGGAGAATAAGCTTGCACACGAGCGCGTCCGCGTCGAACAGCAGAACCGTCTTTATGACAGCATTGCAAAAAGCCTCCGCCCGCAGCTCGAACGGCTCGCTGCGCTGCTGGAGGCTCTGCCCCGGGAGGAAGCGGCGTTTGCAAAGACGATGAAATATGCCTGCATTCTGAACACATATATTAAGCGACACTCGAACCTGCAACTCCTGCTGCACCAGCGGGGAAGCATCGAAAGCGCAGAGCTGCGGCTGGCGCTTGAGGAATCTGTGGAATACCTTCGCTTATACGGCATACAGGCGAACGCCGTTTTCTCGGGCGGCGGCTTACTTGGCGGCGAATCCGTCCTGCTCGCCTATGCGCTGTTCGAGGAAGCCATAGAGTCAGCGATCCCCGGCGCAAACGCTGTGCTTGTATCGTTCTCCGTGTTTGATGGAGAGCTGACGCTGCGCGTGGAGCTGAATGCGCCGAAAAACTGCCTGCCGAAGGACACGCTGCATCACGAGATCACCGCGCAGGGCGGCACATTGGAAATTGAATCGGAGGATACGACGGAATATATCTGCCTCCGTTTGCCTGAGGGAGGTGCGGAGAAATGACGCGTTTTGCCGCCCTTTCCTTATCCGTGCAGGGGCTTTTCGGGGTCTTGGCGCTGCTGCTGGTCACGGGTGCCGTTTATCTTCTTGTGTCCTTTTGCACGGCAAAGATCAAAGGGGTGAGATCATGTGCGGCTGCTGCCGTGACCCTGGCGGCTTATCTGCTGCTGCAAGCCATCGGCGATGCCTGCAACTGTCGGGCGCTCGCCGTTGCGTCGGCGTACCTCGGAAGAATTGCAGACGAGCTGCCCGCCATCGTTATAGCGCTGCTGCTGCTTCTGCTTACCGCTGCGGAGACGCTTCTTCTGCGTGATTTGAAGCGGCAGAAAACAACGATATTGACGCCCATGTATGCGAAGGAAAGCCTCGACGCCCTTCCGGACGGAATATGCTTTTTTCATGCGGACGGACACCCGCTTTTGGTCAACGCGCAAATGAACCGCATCTGTGCGGAGCTTTTTGGGCAGACGTTGCTGAATGCAGCCGTTGTTTGGGACAGCTTGCAGAGCGAAAAGGGAAATGCTGTCTTTCTTCGCTCCGCACCGACCGTGCTTCTGCAAACGAAGGATGGGAAGGTCTGGGATCTTCACATCAGAACGCTCATGGTTCGGCGCGCTGAGATACGGGAACTGATCGCCTATGATGTGACCACGCAGTACCGGCTTTCCCGGGAGCTGGATGCCCGCAACGACAGCCTTCGTCGCGTGAATGAGCGCCTGCGTCGATTCAGCCGTGAGGTTGAGAGAAGCACGAAGGAGAGCGAGATACTCTCTGCCAAGATGCGGGTGCATGACAATGTGGGATGTTCCCTGCTTGCGTTCCGATCCTATTTGGAGCAGCCGGAAGGGGAGCGCGACCGGGATAACCTCCTGCTTTTATGGCGGCAGACCGTGGCGATCGTGAAAAATGAAGCGCTACCCGTTAAACAAAGCAGTGATTGGGAGCTGCTTTGCAAGGCAGCGCGATCGGTCAATGTGCAGATCGTGCAAGACGGGCGGCTGCCGGAGAATGGCAGCGAGAGAGCGGTGATCATTGCGGCTGTGCATGAGTGCCTGACAAACACCGTGAAGCACGCAAAGGGGAATGAATTGTACTTGAAGCTCAGTTCGAGCGAAACCGTACTTGCTGCGCAGCTGAGCAACAACGGTCTTCCGCCTGCCGGGGCAATATGCGAGACCGGCGGTCTGCTAAATCTGCGCCGCAAGGTCGAAGCGGCAGGCGGAACCATGAAAACGGAAGCAGCGCCGCGCTTTCTGCTGCGGATCGAGCTGCCCGGAGGAGCAGGTTGAAATGACAAAGACAAAAGTGATGATCGTTGACGATCAATTGATATCGAGGCAGCTTTTTGAGCTGCTTGTAAATTCATCAGATGCATATGAGCTGGCATATTCCGTTGAATCGGCAGCGTTTGCGGATGCATATGTATTGAAGCATACCGTTGACCTTGTTTTAATGGACATTCTGATGTCGGACGGCTCAAACGGTCTGGAAGCGGCGGCAAGAATCAAAAAGAATTGCCCCGAGGTAAAGATCATTGCAGTGACCTCCATGCCGGAGGCTTCATGGCTGAAAAAAGCCCGTGAGATCGGAATTGAAAGCTTTTGGTACAAGGAGACCTCCAAGGAAACGATCCTGCAGGTGATGGATCGAACCATGGCAGGGGAGTGCGTCTATCCGGACAGCGCTCCTTCGGTGAAGCTCGGTCTTGCGTGCAGCGTGGAATTTACGGAACGGGAGTTGGAGGTCCTTCGGATCATGACCACGGGTGTTTCCAATGCCGCCATTGCGAGGCAACTCTCTATTTCCGAGAGCACCGTGAAGAATCACATCCATCATATGTTGGAAAAAACCGGCTGCGAAAGCCGCACGGCGCTTGCCATCCAAGCAAGAGTCAGCGGTATCGTGATCAGCTTGGAGCCATGTGTCGAATAGCGGCGTTTTTTAGTGTGCGTGCGCAAGATCGCCACATCGCTGCGCTCTTCACAATGACAAATGAGGGTTGACTTCTCTGTCATTGCGAGGCGCTTGCGCCGTGGCAATCTCTATCTTCTATAGATCTTTCGATTCATGCAGGAATAGAATAATGCTGTATAATAATATAATGGTTTTTAATACTCAACTATTTTGCCGGACGGGATACGATTCCGCGGCGGTGCGGAGGTTTATCATGAAGCGCTATGCAGCCCTTTTACTGTGCGTACTTCTGCTGCTCTCCGTTTGCGGCTGTGAAAGTGCGCAGAAGGCACAGCCGATCACACTGACCATTTGGCATGTTTACGGCGGACAGACGGACTCTCCGCTAAATGATCTGATTGCGGAATTTAACCAAACCGTTGGTAAGGAACACAATATTAAGATTCAAGTGACCTCCGTAACCAACACAAATACCATTCACGAGTCTGTATTGTCGGCTGCCAACAACGACCCGGGTGCGGCAGAGCTGCCCGATATGTTCATCTCCTATCCGAAGACGGTACTTGCCATGCCGGACGAGAGCAAACTCGTGGATTACCGTGATTATTTCTCAGAAGAGGAGTTGTCCGCATTTATTCCCACCTTTCTCGAAGAGGGCACGATCCATGACCGTCTCACCATCCTCCCGGTCGCAAAATCGACGGAGATCCTGTTTATCAACAAAACGCTGTTTGACCGTTTTGCAGAAGATACCGGAGCTACGGTAGAGGATCTTGACACCTGGGAAGGTCTCTTTCAAACGGCTGCGAACTACTCCGAGTGGAGCGGCGGAAAGACCTTCTTTGTCCACGACTATCATTTTAATTATTTTCAGGTCGGCGTAGAGGCTTTGGGCGAGTCCTTCTTTGATGAGGACGGCATTGTGTTCGGTCCTGCGTTCGCAAAGGCTTGGCATCCCTACGCCGAGGCAGCACTGCAAGGCGGTGTGTGGCTCTATGACGGTTACGCGACGGAGCCGCTGCGCACGGGTGATGCGGTAGTCTCCGTTGCCTCCTCTGCAAGCGTCCTTTACTACTCCGACATTGTGACATATCCTGACAACACCTCCGAGGCGGTCGAGTATCTTGCTCGCCCGTGCCCGATTTTTGAAGGCGGCGAGAAGCTCGTCATGCAGCGCGGCGCAGGGATCTGCACGGTGCGATCCACGCCGGAGCGAGAGAAGGCGGCAATGGTTTTCCTAAAGTGGCTGACCGCGCCGGAGCAAAATGTCGAGCTGGTGACCCGCTTGGGCTATATGCCCGTGACGCAGGAGGCGTTTGATACTTATCTTCCGCAGGCAATCGAAAGGTTAGAGAATCCGAAATACAGGGAGCTGTATCGCGCGTTCTTAAAGACACAGGAGGAATATTCCTTCTACACACCGCCACAGCGGGAGGACTATCTTTCACTGGAGACTTCCTTTGAAGCCCAGGTGCGTTTGCTTCTCAGCGCCGCGCTGAAGGAATACGACGGAGGCGAGGATCTGAGCGCTGCGGCTTCAAAAGCTTTGCAAGATCTGCAGCAATATTACGGGAAATAGGCTTAAATTTTTCGGTCGGCTGCTGTAGGGCGGGGACATGTCCCCGCCCTACAGGGATCGGTTCGCTGATTTGGGTGCGATATAATCGCATGATATGTAACTGCTTTTTTTGGGGGGAGCGATGATGAGCAGAATAAAAGAGATTCTCCGTCTGACCGCCCAAATCAAGAAGCAGAGCGTCAGTATGCAACGGCGTCTGCTGCTCTATTGGCTCTCTATGCTGTTGGGCATTGCCGCAGTGCTTGTTCTGATCCTCAGCGCTGTCGGCGTTTTTTCCAATGATGCGCAAAATGCCGGTGAAACGCTGCAATTGCAGCTCGATAATGCACAATTACAGCTCGAGCAGCATATGGAGTCGCTGGAAGCCAACAGCATTGCCCTGTCCGAACAGATTTCAAGGACACTGGAAACTCTGCTGACCGGAAACGGCGTGACGATGGATGACCTCAACGATGATCCCGAGCTTTTGCAAAAACTCCAAGAAGAACTGATGCCGCGCTTATATATGACGCTGCGCTTATCCCGATGCAGCGGCGTTTATATGGTATTCAATGCAACGGTCAACACAGCTGCCGAAAAAGCGCCGCATTCCGCAACCGGCATCTATTTGCGATATGCAAACATCCATGCCACGCCTGCGGCGCAGCCGGATGTGGTCTTCTTCCGCGGAATTCCGGACATTGCCCGCGCAGAGCGGCTGGAACTGCACAACCGCTGGAATTTGGAGTTTGACACCGAACATTTTCCCGGCTATGACGCTTGGATGGAGGCGGAGGTGGAGCGCTTAGCGGATGCCTGCTGCTGGACGGAGCGCTTTCGGCTGACGGACACTTGGGAGGATGTTCAGCTCCTGTGCGTTCCCATACTGGATCCAAATGGCAAGGTTTGCGGTTTGTGCGGTGTGGAGCTGTCTTCTCTTTACTGTTATTATTCCTATCCTGAGCTGAACGGTTCCTATGGCCCTCTGATCACATTGCTTGCGCCTGTGCAGGGTGGAAAGCTTTTGCTGGAAAAGGCCTTGACCGGCAGCGCCGACGGTACTTTCCTGGCAGACACCGATATTCTTTCCGTTCAGAAGGGCAAATATTTTAACACATATTTTGATGGAGGCAACCGGTATATCGGACTGCACTGCAAAACCAGTATTCGCGGCGCGGACGGAAACGAGCTGGTCGCGGCGGTGCTGATCCCCGAAAATACCTTTATCGCATACCGTAATACCAACCGTCTGCTCCTGATCGGATGCTCGGTACTGTTATTTGTGATTGCACTATGCTTATCGATCTTCCTCTCGAAATGTTTTGTCCAGCCGATTTTGCACACAATTCAGGTCATCCAATCCAACGAGATTCCGGAAAACAGCATAACCGGCATTTCAGAGTTGGATGAATTGGTGCAATTTGTACATTCCAAAACAAACGAAAAGATATCGCAAACCGCGAATGCCTTACCGCCGAACATTGAGGAGTTATTCCATACATTCTCCGAACGGGCAAAGACCCTTTCTACGGCGGAACGAGGTATATTGAAGTATTATATTGACGGACATGAGATCACGGAAATTCCCGATTTGGCGTTTGTCAGTATCCACACCGTGAAAAAGCACAACAGCAATATTTATCAAAAATTAGGCATTGCTTCCCGGGATGAGCTGATGCTGTACATTGACCTTTTCCGCCGCCTCGATCGTCTGAGCGAGCTGACGGATAGCGTCTGAATGCGCGGCACGCTCGTGCATGTGATCCGATCGACGGGGAGGAAGCCGGAAAGTCAGCTCGTCCTGCCTGTGTACAAATTGCACAAAATTCGAACCGGGATTTGTGCAAACTATACTTATTCTTGGGCTACTTTCCTTGTAAAGTATGCTGAGTACCATTGATTTCCACCGATGCTTATGTTATATTGTGGCTATCCGAAACGCAAAGGACGGTGAATATCGTTGAGAGAAATCGTAGATGCCATCTTGAAGGATTGCTCGACGCGGGAAGTATTTTCCTTCTCTGTCCGCTGCGCCGAATGCGGGGAAGTCTGGAAAAGCAGACAGATCCGTTTTTCAAAGGCGGGCGTGTCTCCGCTGAGCGAGGGGAAGCGTATCGTATTCGACACCCTCTATCAAAAGGAACGCGAGCGGGCGAGAAACGCGGCAATCAGGGATGCGGCAGAGAGCTTTAATTATTGCCCCATTTGCCGCAGAACGGTCTGCAATCGATGCTTCCTGATCTGCGAGGATCTGGATATGTGCATTCACTGTGCTTCTCAGCTAAATGAGCAAGGCGCTCCGGTCATGCCGCCTCTTATTGAGGCAGTGATATGAATGGAAAGGATGAAAAACAATGAAAAAGAACATTAAAAAACTGATGGCTCTTCTGCTTGCCCTCGTACTCTGCACGGCGATGCTCGCAGGCTGCGGCGGCGATAAGGAGGAAGCGCCCAAGACAGCGGACGAGGTCAAGGGCGAGACCTATGACGCAGGCAATGTCAGCGCACTTGTCCCGAACGGATGGAAGGCTTTCCCGGTGTCTGATATGCTTGATGAGTACGACGGCGAGAATGATCCGACCGCGTTGCAAATCTGCAAGGGCGGCGAGGATGAATTCGATCTCTTTACCAAGCCCTATGTTCAGATCAACTATTATCCGGATACCAGTATGTATGTCTCCTCGGACTGGTACGATGATGTCGTTGATCTCGAAGCGAAGCAAATCGGCAACTACACCTGGAACGGCTTTACCTGCAATAACATGGGTTATCCGACCGCCGTGCTTTATACGGATGGTGATGTGCAGATTCAGATCACGATGATCCTTGAAAACGAAGGTAACAAGATCGCTCTGGAGGACGCTGATGTGCAGGCGATCATTGCCAGCATTCAAGTGAAGTAATTCAAATTACATACTGACCACCGATGGAAATTTCATTTTCATCGGTGGGATAATCTCATATCCAATAGGGAGGAAGCAAAAGATGGGTTTCTTCGGCAAATTGTTTGAAAAGAAAAACTGCGATATTTGCGGCGGCGAAATCGGACTTTTGGGCAACCGTAAGTTAGAAGACGGGAATCTCTGCAAGGAGTGCGCAAAAAAGCTTTCGCCGTGGTTCTCGGAGCGCCGCCAAAGTACGGTAGAGGAGATCCGCGCCCAATTGGAATATCGCGAAGCAAACCGCGCGGAGGTCGAAAAGTTCCATGTTACCCGTACGCTGGGACTCGGAACCAAAGTGCTGCTCGATGAGGACGCCGGGAAATTCCTTGTGACCTCTGCGCAGCGCTGGCAGGAGGCAAATCCGGACATTTTAGACTTTTCGCAGGTTACGGGCTGCGATGTGGATATCGACGAGAGCAAGACGGAGGAAAAGCGTAAGCTGCCCGACGGCAAAGAGGTCAGCTATAATCCGCCGCGCTATCATTACAGCTACGAATTCAACGTGAACATTCACGTCAACAGCCCGTGGTTTGACAAGATCCGTTTCCGTTTAGGGAATAACGTTGAGGTGGATTCCGTAAGCAGTCACATTGGCAGTCGCTTCACCACGATCGTGAATCCGCGTCAAGATGTAGAATACCAGGAGCGCGACCGGATGGCAAACGAGATCCGCACGGTACTGACGCAGGTACGCCGTCAAGTGCGCAAGCAGGCAGAGGAGGCTGCCGCGCCGAAACAGGTGGTCACCTGTCCGTGGTGTGGAGCGACTACTACGCCGGATGCCTCCGGACGCTGCGAATTCTGCGGCGGCTCCGTAAATGATTAACGCAGACTGTTTTGGTTCTCTTACGAAATGAATCGGCATCATCCAGTGTTGATCCGCTGCGGCGGTAGACAATACTAAGAAAAAAAGGAGGTCAAATGTTATGGAACAGACTACACCGAAGGGCGCAAGCTTCTTGAAGGTAACCGGCATCCTCATGATCATCGGCGGAGGCATTTCTCTGATCCTTGCTATCATTGCCCTGCTGGGTATCGCGGCACTGGCAACGCTTGGTGTTTCTTCCGGCATGCTGTATGCGGCAGGTTTCCTGACGCTTGCCAGCGCGGTCGCTGAACTGGTGACCGGCATCATCGGCGTTGCCAATGCCAAACGTGCCGAAAAAGCAGGCTTGTGCATGGCATGGGGCATCGTTGTTGCGGCGCTGTGCGTTATCGGCTGCATCCTCACCGTTGCCGGCGGCGACGCTTTCCCCGTGTTCTCGCTCATCCTCGGTCTTGTACTTCCTGTGCTGTTTATCATCGGCGCAGCGAAGAACAAGCAGGGCTGATCTATCACATAGGCGGCAGCTTGCTGCCGCCTATTCTCTTTGCATGGAGGAACAAAATGAAAAGGAGTATTGCACTTCTGCTTGTGCTTGTTATTGCGTTCATTTTGACCGCCTGCGACGGAGCAAAGGATAACGACCCCAATTTAGGAAAGTATGTCGGCGCGACGGTCGAAGTATTCGGCGAAGATGTAAATATCTCCGAGATATACCCCGATGGCGAGAACTATATTGAGCTGCGCTCCGACGGGAAGTGCGTGTTTACACTGGACGGCGACAGTGAAAGCGGCAAGTGGACCCTCAATGGAAATGATATCGTTCTTACCATTGAGGATGTGGATTCTACTCGATCCAGGTAGTAAACTAAAGAAAAATCATCGGGGAGCGGCATCCGGCCGCCGCCGCAAAAGTACTATATAAACAACGGGGGAATTCCGATGAAAAAGCTTATGGCAATTGCGCTTGCGCTTCTTTTCCTGTTTTCTTTGACGGCTTGCCGTGAAAAAGAACCCGCGATCAGACCCTTTGAGAACATCACATTGCCTACCACGGAAAGCACTGTGCCGACAGACGCTTCCGCTACGGAACAAACTTCCGCCCCCTCGGAAACGGAAGAACCCACAGATCCTACGCCGGAAGAGCCGACAACCGGTGCGGAGGGGCTTGTCGATGAGTATTACAACGACGCAGGGGAATATGAGTTCTCTTACGAAGATAATACGAGCGATACCTTCTATTATTCCTTTCATTTGCCTGAGATCACTGAATCTACCAAAGGTGCCTTAGCGATCAATCGGTCAATCACCGAGACCTTCGGCGCGCTGATCGAGGAAGAATACAAGGCGATGGAGGAAGGCCAGTTTCTGAACTACAACATTGTGAACTGGTATTCTTCCTTCTATCGCGACCTGTTGGTGCTGGTGATCTCGGCGGAAAGTATCAGTGAATTCTCGTCTTTCGGTGTGTACTGCTATAATTACACCACAGGTGAATGGCTGCAGGGCAGTGCGCTTTTGGAATACCTGTATATTGAAGAAGAGGGCTTCCTTGAGGCGACGCGTACGGCGGCAGAAGAATGCTTTATCTCCTACTACGGCGATATCCCCGAGGAGGACAGGGAGTTATACGGCTATAACGAATGCCTTGCATGGACGGTCTCTGACGATAACATCAATTTGGATAATCTCATGTTCTATCCGGATGAACAGGGAGAGATCGTTGTGATCGCGCGTATCGGCTCCATGGCGGGCGCGGAGTGGTATTATCATTATATCTATCCGGAGGTCGCTTTCGGCTGATCCGGACCATATCTTAACGCTGACGGCAAGCGCAGCCGCCGTTACAGTTTATACCGTTTCTTATGACACGGCTGTCTATTGTGGCGGAACCTATGATATTGTGGTCGGTGCGAACGGTACGAACCTGAGATATCAGTGGCAAGCCAAAGGCTCCGGCAGTTGGTTTGATCTGGAGGACAACGATGCCTATTCCGGAACGACATCAGCGCATCTGCAATTCCAACCCAATGAGACATTTGAAGATGGCGGAGAAAACTGGGAGAGTGTCGGCTTTCGATGCGTCTTGAACGGCAACGGTGCAGCGGATGAGGAAAACTGCACGGTATTCAAAGAGGGCGGTAAGTATTACTGCCGCATTCGCCTCACGCCGGCAGAGGGCTACTATTTCCCAACGGAAAAGACCACGATCAACTATCGTCCCGCTTATGTCTACACCGGCAAGGTCAGCGTCAATGGTGAACCGTACAATGACAAAATTTACTGTAACGCGGATGGAACCTCGATAGTCATTGACTGGTGGGAGGATGCTGCGCAGCCTGAGTTGCGGCAGCGTGAGATCACCGTGACCTATGCAGACGAGAGTGTCAGTGTCGCAAAGGACGGCAGCCTCATTTTGACGGCATTTCACAACACTCATCCTGAGGCAAAAACGTCAAATTCCAATGGTATGAAGCCTGTGTGCAGGAGCAGTGGGGAACCGCTGTCAGCGGCGCAACGGATTGCAGTTTTGTCGTACCGACGCAGACCGTGTGAGTAAAATACTACCGTTGCCATATTACGGCGGAGCTGGACGGAACGGTGATCTCGACATCCGTGGAGAAGTTCAAGTGCGTGAAGGTTACAGTCGAAGCGGCTCCGATGAAGCCGATGTCCTTTACCGATGTGAAGAATTCCGACTGGTTCTGTGAGGATGTGCAATATGTCTATGACCGCGGACTCATGGACGGTGTCGGTAACAACAAATTTGATCCGAACGGAAAATGCACGCGTGCTTTGATCGTGACGATTCTCTACCGCATGGAGGGAAAGCCTGCGCACAGTGGCTCAAATCCGTTTACCGATGTCAGTGGCGGACAGTGGTATGCGGATGCCGTCATTTGGGCAGCGGAGAACAACATTGTCAACGGTGTCGGCAACGGCAAGTTCGCACCGGATACGGCTATCACCCGTGAGCAGCTTGCAACGATCCTATGCCGTTATGCGGTATATCATGGGGATTATAACAAGGAAGACAGTGTTATGCTTGTTACGTTCGCTGATCAGGATAAGATATCCGACTGGGCGGGAGACGCAATGAGTTGGGCGGTCGGTGTCGGCTTGATCGGCGGCAGCGGCGAGAAAGACGGTCTGTACCTGCTGCCCGGCGGCAATGCGCTCCGTTGCCAAGTCGCAGCCATCTCCCATCGCTTTTGCGTTGCTTTTAAGGAATCCTGATACTCACTACCGATGAAAAAGAAACTTTTTCATCGGTGGCGCAACGCCATTCGGCGTTGCCTGATAACGCTCGATGATGTAAAATTCAGATAATCGACAAGGAGGAACAACATGAAAACCAAGAAAATGATCTCTGGACTACTGGCGGTTTGCCTGCTGCTGTCCTTAATGC